>CBIHPL010000006.1:0-20202 GCA_966212005.1 uncultured Asticcacaulis sp. | reverse complement strand
CCTGCGGTCGAGCAGACGGCTTGAGCGCAGATTAAGCGTACCGGCCAGCAGGTCGTAGAGCTTCAGGCCCGTGGCATAGAACGGCAGGCGCCAGGGCTCATAAGCGGCGACGAGAAAGCCGAGATCACGAACAAGGTGCGGCGCATTACGCTTGAGGATGCCGCGTTCGTGCAATGACTCCATGACCAGCCGGACATTGCCCTGGGCCAGATAGCGCACCCCGCCGTGGATCAGCTTGGTCGACCGGCTGCTGGTGCCCTTGGCGTAGTCGTGCGCTTCCAGCAGAAGGGTGGATGCGCCGCGCGTTGCCGCTTCCAGCGCCGTGGCGAGGCCCGATGCGCCACCGCCGATGACGACGACGTCCCAGACACGATCGGCGGTCGCCGCCTTGAGAATTTCAGGACGCGGATCGCTCACTGCGCCCAACCCGCGCTGCGGCGCACGGCCTCGCGCCACCGCTCCATGCGCCCGGCGCGTTCGTCGGCGCTCATGTTGGGCTCAAAGCAACGGTTAACCTGCCACTGGCTGGCCAGGGCATCCGCCGAGTCCCAATAGCCGACCGCCAGCCCGGCGAGATAGGCGGCGCCGAGCGCCGTGGTCTCGATAACCTTGGGCCGCACCACCGGCACCCCCAGGATATCGGCCTGGAACTGCATGGTCAGGTTATTGGCGCTGCCGCCACCGTCGACGCGCAGTTCCTTTAAGGCAATGCCGCTATCGGCCTGCATGGCCTCCAATACTTCGGCCGACTGAAAGGCGACGGCTTCTAACGTCGCGCGGGCAATGTGCGCCCGGGTCGAACCGCGCGTCAGGCCGAGAAGCGTACCGCGTGCATGCGGATCCCAGTGCGGCGTCCCAAGTCCCACAAAGGCCGGTACGAAATAGACGCCATCGGACGTGTCGACCGACCTGGCCAGGGGTTCAATTTCAGACGAGGAGCGGATAATGCCCAGGCCATCGCGCAGCCACTGGACGGCGGCGCCGGCGATAAACACCGAGCCCTCCAGCGCGTAGGTGCGCTTACCCCCGATATCCCAGGCCAGCGTGGTCAAAAGCTTGTTGCGGCTCGGCACACTATCCCCGGCCGTGTTCATCAGCATGAAGCAGCCGGTGCCATAGGTATTCTTCGCCATGCCGCGCTGAGTGCATATCTGCCCGAAGGTCGCCGCCTGCTGGTCGCCCGCCATTCCGGCAATGGGGATGCGCGCACCCAGCAAGCCCTCAGCCGTCCGGCCGTAGACTTCGCTATTGCTGCGCACTTCGGGCAAAATGCTGCGCGGCACGTTGAGTATCTCCAGCAGTTCATCGTCCCATTGCCCGGTATGAATGTCGTACATCAGGGTCCGGCTGGCGTTCGACGCATCGGTTATGTGCAGTTCGCCGCCCGTCAGGTTCCACACCAGCCACGTATCGATCGTGCCGAAGGCCAGTTCGCCGCGCTCGGCTTTCGCCCGTGCGCCTTCGACATTGTCGAGCAGCCAGCGCACCTTGGTGCCGCTGAAATAGGAGTCGAGCAACAGGCCGGTCTTCTTCTGAAAGACCGGTTCATGTCCGGCGGCGCGCAGAGCTTCGCAATCGGCTGCCGTGCGCCGGTCCTGCCAGACAATGGCATTGTGGATCGGTCTGCCCGTCGCGCGATCCCAGACGACAGTCGTTTCACGCTGATTGGTGACGCCGATGGCAGCGATATCGGACGCCTTGAGGCCCGCACCGGCCAGGGCTTCGCCTGCCACGCCGATCTGGGTGCTCCAGATTTCGCGGGCATCGTGTTCAACCCAGCCAGGTTGCGGGAAGATCTGGCGGAACTCTTTTTGCGCGACACGACAGAGATTGCCGTCGCGGTCGAAGACGATGGCTCGGCTGGAGGTCGTGCCCTGATCAAAGGCAAGAATGTATCCCGGCATGGCAGACCTCCACAATCGCGCTCAAACGAATGTGGAGAGATTGCCGGCCTTAGTCAAATCACTGAGCTGGCCCCTTTATTGAGTAGGTCCCTGGGCGATCAGGTCGCGACGCAGGTCGG
This sequence comes from uncultured Asticcacaulis sp., assembly GCA_966212005.1. Taxonomy (GTDB): domain Bacteria; phylum Pseudomonadota; class Alphaproteobacteria; order Caulobacterales; family Caulobacteraceae; genus Asticcacaulis. The sequence continues at coordinate 18,179 of CBIHPL010000006.1, read as the reverse complement.
GCACGACCCTGGCCAGTTCGCGAGCGACCAGCGCCGCAAAGACATCGGCGCCGTTGCGGCCGACATGGGTATAATCGAAGCTGAGCTTTGCCTGGCCCATGGGCTCAGTGGCATCGCGGATCTGGGCCTCGGTCAGCGGTGCGGCATTGGGCGCCGGAGCGACACCCGTCGACGCGGCGATGGTCGTGCCGGATTTTCCCGCCTCAAGAACCTGCGGCGACGGCGGCTTCTGGGCATAGGCCATGGACCCGACGGGCCCCGCGGCTTTGACCGCTTCCTGGGAGCGGGCATAAAGATCGACCAGCGGCACGTTCATCTCGGCCGCCACCTTCCGCGTCGCTTCGGCCCACGGCGCCAGGTCGTCCTGAAGCTTGCCGTTCTCGAAGCCCCGGCGGGTCAGGGGCGTGACCAGGACCGGGATGGCGCCGGCAGCGCGCGTGTCTTCGACATAACGCTTCAGGTTTTGTGGAAATTCGGTAGCGAGGTCGGTGGACCGGCCGGGCTTGCCCGGCTGGTCGTTGTGCCCGAACTGGATCAACACATAGGTCTGGGCAAATCCGCCAGCCTTCATTTCCGCCAGGGCGATGTCCCACGACCCTTCGGCTCGGTAGTTGAAGGACGACCGCCCGCCGCGGCCAAGATTGACGCAGGCGACGAACGAAGACAGGTGGTGGCCGCAGAAGCTGGGGCCCCAGCCGCCGAGGACAGCAACGGTCGAGTCACCAACCAGAATGACCTTCTTGGCGGTAATCTTCTTGATCTGGGCGCGCGCTTCAGCGTCGGTCAGGACCGGTGCGGCCGGCGTCGTCTGGGAGATGGCGGGGGCGGCCAGGGCGGCCAGCAGGACCGCAAGCGCCGCGGTTTTCAGGAATTGTGTCATGGTCTCACCTCGTCAGCCAGTTGAGTGCATTGATCAGGTAACGTTGTTGCAGCGGTGCGACCATGTCCGGCAAGCGGTGGACGATGCCCCTCATGCCCGCTTTTTCGACGATAAAGGTCGCCGCGCCGTTTTGGCGGTCATGGTCGCGGCTATAGGCAGCGATGACCTCTATGCCGTCGCCTGAGATCAGCAAACCGTTGGATGGCTCGCCCGGAATCTGGTGCAGGACGCTGGCCGCCTGGTCGGCCGGGATGCCGTCGAACAGAGCATGCGCCCTCAGATAGTTCCAGTTGCCCATCCATGGCGCGCGCAGGTTTCCGACCTGTCCGGCATAGCCGAACAGTTGCAGGTTCGCCAATTGCCTGGCCACGCCGTCGGCCAGGCCGTCTTCCGGCACCATGACCAGGAACGGTGTGCCGGTTTTGATGGCGTTCAAGACCTCTGCAGGAAGTTCGCCCGGTATGATGACCGGCTTTTCACCCTTTTTCGGCTGGGCTTCGAGGCCGGTCTGTTCAGCGATCTGGCGACGCTCGATCTCTTCGGCTTTCAGGCCCGAAGCAATGATTGCGTCGTATGTGACGCCGGCACTGAAGTCGTCGAACGCCACGCCGTCGATCTGCGCCAACTGCGCGCGGAACGACTTGGCGACGCCGGAGACCCCGATACGCAAGGTCTTCTTGAACCCTGGCTTCGTCTCCGTCACCCAGATTTCGCGCGTAAAGGCCGAACTCCACATACCCGGAATTTCGAGCACGATCTTGTGCATGCCGGTTTGCGTCAATACTGGCGTCGCGACCTTTTCAGCCAACAGATAGCTGAACTGATCCGGCACATGCTGCGGCACCGGGTAGGTTGCGATCTCGACCGACTTGCCGTCGGGTGTCGTCAGGCTGAGTTTCAAGCTGCCCTTGAGCTGGCGGTCGGTATCGTTCAGCAGCCAGATATCGAGTTCCGCCGCCTCTCCCGTGGCAAAGGCCAGACTGCGCATCTTGGCGACCGGCCGGACCGGGGTCAGGCTCGACTTGATGAGGTCAGGATTGGCCTTGAAATAGCGCAGGTTGTCGACAATGCCGGAATGGTTTTCGATCGCCGTCGTCTCCCAGCCCGAGATGGCCGCGATGTCGACCGTGTCGCCGATACGGATATTCTCGCAGTAATGCTGCCAGGCGTCATAGGCCTTGCGGCCGACCGACAGAAACAGGCTTTCCGTTGTGGGGAAGGCTTTGCGGAAGTTCCACTTATCGAGATATTCCGAAGTGTTGGCGACAATGACCTTGTGATCTTCCAGGTCGTAGGATTTGCCGCCACGCGCCAGGATATCGGCAACCATCTTGACGTGGTTGTCGGCGACTGCGCAGCCTTGCATCTCACCGAACTCGACGATGAAGGGCTTGCCCGGCTGATAGTGAATATAGCTGTCCTTGCCCTGATAGAACTTGTCGTACCACTGGTCACCGGCGCCCTGGTGGTTCACCCACCAGCCGCCCCACTCTTCCTTGTCAGAGCGATAGTAGTGATCGCTGTACGGCAGGTACATGGCTTGCGCTGCGCCACGCGCGACGAAGCCGTCGTTCAGAATGACCGTGCGCGACGGATCAGTGTCGTGGATCGCCTTCAACACCGCCTGAACGTCCGGATTGGCCAGGTTGGCACCGATCTCGTTTTGCAGCGTATATTGCACCAGCGACGGGTGCGACCGGAAAGCCTTGGCCATCGCCACGCACTTTTCGACCATGAAGGCACGGCTGAAGATGTCGGCTTCCGACAGGGTCTCGCCGGGTTTCAGGTCGCGGCTCACGGCATGGCGGCCGCCACCGGGCTCCATGACGCGCAACAGGCCAAGCTCGTCCTGGGCGGTAAAGACATCGTGCTTGCCGACATTGCGGTGGGCATGCAGCGTATTAAGGCCCAGGGCTTTGGCGGCATCGACTTCTCGCCGGGCCAATTCAGGCGTCGGCCACATGCCGTTATAACCCCAGTATCCCCACGAAATGGCTGAATAGAGCTTGATGCGCTTGCCGTTCAGCCGCAGCAGGGCATTGCTGCCGAGGCCGTCAACACAGAACCAGCGAAAGCCGAAGCGGACGTCCATGCTGTCCCTTCCCCAGCTGAGGCGCAGGCGATAGAGATTGCGGTTCTCCAGGTCCCAAAGCTTTGCCGCTGGCGCCGATACGCGAAAGCGCACGGTCGCGATGCCGTCAGCAATATTCTGGCTTTCGAGAACAATGTCGGCGAGTTGTGGCTTGCCCTGGTCGTCGAGCAGCACGGCCTTGGCCAGGCTCTTTTTGCCATTGCTGAGCGCCACTTCCATATGGCCGGTGACGACCTTCGCATCCGGCGTATTCAGCACCCAGGCATCGCGAATGTGATGGTCAAGCGGATGGACGCTTAACGACATGCCGCGATCGAGCCCACCGAAGCCATGCGAGGCAAAGAATTTCAGCTTGCCCCACATCATGGTCGTCGAGTCGCGCCAGTCATAGCGGCCACCCGGATTGGTGATCCGGATGGCCAGCCGATTGGCCTGGCCGGGCTTCATGGCTGCTGTCAGGTCGCAATCGAACGGCAGCTCCGACATGATCGAATAGCCGACCAGCTGTTCGTTGAGAAAGACCTCGGCCCGCAGCCGCGCCCCGCGAATGTGCAGCAGGACGCGCTTGCCTTTGGCCGAGGCCGGGATGTCGATGCTGCGCCACCACCACGACACGCCGCGATAGGCGCCGTTTTGCGGCACGTCGTCGTCTTCGGCGTAGCGGTATTCGTCGCCGGTATAGGGCCTGAGGCCGAAGCGGCCCCAGAAATGCTGTTCGACGGTCGCCGGCAGCGTCACGGTAACCTCGGGCTTCAATGCGCCCCAACCGCCAGTCGGACCATTCACCGGCAAGGTCTTCAGATCGACCTGCGACGGCAGGTGGATGACATCGTCTTTCCATCGCGCCTGTTCATCGACCCACAGATTCCAGCCTTCGTCAGGCACTGTCAGTGGTAATTGCTGCGCCTCTACGGGTGCAGCAATCACCGCGGCGCCGACACCGGCCACGCCCAAAAATCCGCGTCTGCTGAGATCGGTCATTGGGCATCTCCCATCCAGCTACGGTCGGGAAAGACAGCCTCAAGCCGCCATTGCGCTGCCTCTTCCGCGGTCAGCATGTCAGCCCAGAAGACCCGGGCCTTGTCGTTGGCGCCAGGTCCGGTCGAGCCATATTCAGCAAAGTGTGCCGTCGCATAGGTTTCCGTCTTGCCAGGTGTCCATTCGCGCCAGCCCTCCGGGTGGATGCGGCCTTCGATCCGGGTATTGAGAAACACGACCTGAGCATAGGGACGCCAGGCGCGGCCGAAGTAATAATTGCCCTCGCCAGCCGTCGTCACCGTGCAGTGATCGAAGACATAGGCCGTGGTTTCCGTCGCCGCCGTCCGGCTGTGGGCGGTGATAAAGGCGCCGTCGCGTGCGATGATGTGAATGGCGCAGCGGTCGAAGAAGGCCAGGGCGTTGCCGAAAATGAAGTCGACATGGCCTTCGATATAGCAGTCGCGGAAGTATTGCCGGCTGGGAACGGTCGGCTTCTTGCTGGCGGCGTAGAGCGTGTCCTGCGCACCCAGCAGGCGCACCCTGGTCAGCACGGCGCGGTCGGACGTCAGGTAAAGCGCGACGGCCTGCGACGGTTCCGGATTATTGAGGTGATAGTCGTTCTGCATCGTCAGGTTATGGGCACGGAAGCCGTCGCCCGTGACGGTGAAGGACGCCGACTTGCCGGTGCCGCCAGCCATCCTGGCGCTGTCGCCCCAGACCAGCACGACGTCTTCGGGCTTTTTGCCGGTGCCGATCAGGTGAACATCGGCCTTGGCCAGCGACCATTTCTCGCGATAGGTGCCGGGCGCGATTTCGACCGTGCCGCCGGTGTCCGGCAGGGCCGCCAGGGCTTCGGTCACGGTCTTGTATTGCGATGGCACACGCACGGTTGGACGGGATTGCGCCCACGACGGCGGGGCCGCGACGGCGGCCACAGCGGCCACCGTCCCAATGAACAGACGACGGGTAATCATCCTACAGCGCCTTGTACTTGAAGTTCTTGAAACGCGCTTCGCCGGTGCCCGTGGCGTAGAAGGCCGGCTTCAGCATCAGGAAGCCGCCGCGGACGTTATGGTGATAGCCCGAGACTTCCATGCCACGATCGAAACGTTTCCACGTCTGACCGTCGCTCGACGTATGGAAGCTGACAATGTGGCGATTATTGCGCAACCGCATCAGCATGCGCTTGCCATAAGGGTTGGCTGGGCGGCCGCGTTCGATGCCATACTGGTGTGTGATGAAGCGGTCCTTGTCGAAGCCGAGGCCGCAATAGAGCTTCTGATCATAGAACAGCAGCAGGCCGGCGCGCGCGCCTTCGTCGATCTCGATCTCCATCTCGATCTCATAGGCCGGGTCGCCGACAACCGTCGTCAGCACCGCTGACGACGACGGCGCATCGCCCGCGGCCTTGAGGCTCAGCACGCCATTGCTGCGGCTGAGGCGGGTGGCCTCGTCAGCGGCCGGATTGAAGAAGTTCCACTGGATGCCGTACTTGTCGGTCGAGAAGTCGTCCGACAGGGCCATACCGTGGGCTAACGCACCACCATGCGGCTTGCCACCCTTCGGTTTCGCAATAGGCTTCGACAGGTCGCCACCACCGAAATCGAACCAGCCATCCTTCGTCCATGTCACCGGCGCCAGCAGGGTCTGGCGGCCCAACGTCCAGAAGCCGTTTTCGTAGCCGTGGTAGACACCCCACCAGTCGCCGGCCGGCCCCTCGACCAGCGTAGCATGGCCGCGCGACCACCACTTTTCCTCCAGCGAAGTCGTGCGGACCAGCGGATTGCGCGGATGCTGCTCCCACGGCCCATTGATCGACTTGGAACGGGCAGCAATGACCATGTGACCCGTCGGCGGCCCGGCCGTGCCGCCCACCGCCAGGATCAGATAATAGTAGTCGCCATGGCGGGTGACCTTGGGGCCTTCGGGCGCGAAGCCTTCGACATCCCAGTCGTCAGGATAACGCCACGGATCATAGACGTGCTCGGGCTCGCCGATGCGGGCCAGGCCATCGTCCGACAGGCGTACGCGGTCACCGCCCGACAGGAACAGCCAGCGCGATCCATCTTCACCGACCGCATGGCCAGGATCGATATGGGCCGGCAGGTCGAGATCGATCGGATCGGACCACGGCCCTTTGATATTATCGGCCCAGATCACCCACGACGTCGTCTTGGACTCCGGCGCCGAGGTCTTCTTCGTTGGGATATAGAGGAAGTAGCGCCCTTTGTGCTTGCACAGTTCCGGCGCCCAGACCGAACCGATATTGCGCGTCAGCGCAGGCCCGACCGGCTGCCAGTTCACCAGATCCTTCGAATGCCAGATGATCAGGCCGGGATAGGCGTCGAAGGTCGAAAATGTCATGTAATAGTCGGAACCGTCCTTCAGGATCGACGGATCCGGGTGGTCCCCGGCCATGATTGGATTGAGGAAGGTGCCGTTGCCGAGATCGGCCTTACGCTGACCTTCAATACCCTTGGCCCATCTTACCGGTGTCTTTGCCGTCTCCGGCTTGGGCGCAGCGTCCGCCACGGCGGGCGCGCCGAACAGCAGCGCTCCCAGACTGAAGGATTTCAACGCGTCGCGGCGGTTCGCTGACATTCGGCATTTCCTCTTTTACAGAAGTGTTTTTGGATTATAGGTCCGTCGCACGGTGGGGCGTTCGGGATAGCCGCCGGCGTCGGTTTCGGAATCGATCAGCCGTCCAGCGCCTGACCGGGCATCGGCGATGATACGGGCATCGACAGGGTCGCGGGCCCAGGGACGGGCGCCGCAATTCTTGTAGACCTCTGCTTCGATCGCAGCGGCAGGCAAGACTTTCAAAGCTTCGGGCCACAGGACTTCACGCGGCATGGCGCGAATAAAGGCCTGGTGTTTATACGTCCCGCCTTCGTCGTAGCCGTCGGCACGCGCCTGATAATAGCCGATGACCTGCCCTGCCGAACCGTCGGCATGGGTGACGATATTGTCAGCGGCATGCAGCTCGAGATCTCCTGAACCGCCAAAGGTCAGCATGGCCAGTCCCTTGCGTGTGTCGTGGCCGCCGCGCATGACATTACCGCGCAGGATCATCCTGCCGGTAACAGCCTCACGCCCGGCCCACTGATCTGCGACCAATGTGTATTGCGAACAGGTGTGGCCCGGATTGACGAAGACATTGTTGATGACCGCCGCCTGCCCGCCGCCCTTGACCAGCGGATGGCGCTCATTGTTATGGGCATAGAGATTGCGATGGATCAGCACGCCCGTGACATTGTCGTGGACCAGAGAGCCCATGGAATGCGGCCCCTTGGCATGGCTGGCGTCGTGCAATGACTGGGCGACCAGGTTGTTGGAAAAGGTGATGCGGTGCGATGTATTGCGCCGCCATTCGTCAGGGCCTTCGCCTTCGAAACGCGGTCCGGACGCCGACAGGGCTTCGTCCACCGCCCAGGTCAGGCTGCAATGGTCGATGATGACGTCGTGCGCCTTATACGTCGTCAGACCGTCGGGCTCGAATCCGCTCTTTTTCGCAGCACCCGCCATGCCGGGGCGGAAGGCGATGTGGCGGACGATGACGTCATGCGTCGCCACCTGGGCGCCGCCGCGAATGAGTGTTATGCCGGGATCAGGCGCGGTCTCGCCGGCAATGGTAACGAAGGGCTCGGCAATCTTGAGAGTCGTTCGGGCCAGGTCGATGATCCCACCGACCTCGAAGACGATAATGCGCGGGCCGGACTGGTCCAGCGCGGCCTTCAGCGATCCCTCGCCATCAGCAGCCAGGTTGGTCACACGGACAATGCGGCCGCCGTGGCCGCCCCGCGTGCGCGTATAAAGACCGGAAGACGCTGAAAATGCCGGCAAGGCCGCGATGCCACCGAATGCGGCAGCACTGAGAAGGACGGTACGGCGGCGAAACGAGCGGGTCATAATCGGCGGATACTAAAGAGCGGTCACATAAAAAGGGCGAGTCAGGAGTATTCCCCTGAATCGCCAAGACGGGCACCTGAAACGGGGAGTCGAAGGTACCGTAAAGGGCAACCGGAAGCGTGGGAGACAGTCGGATCCGGTTGTTACGCCTGGTGCATTCCCTGAACCGAAGCAAAGGCCGGCTCGGCACAGGGAATGCGACACAGCAAACGCTAGTACTTGTAGCGAACACCCAGGGTGATGACGCGGCCGGTCGAGCCGTACTGCGTCACAACCGGCACGTTGTAGGCGTAACGGTTGGTCGTCTGGTTGGTCAGGTTCAGGCCTTCCAGCGTGAAGGACAGGTGCTTCGATGGTGAGTAGGTCATCGAGAAGTCGACGTTCAGCGTTTCTTCCGAACCACCGAACTCGTTCATGAGCGGACCGTCGCAAGGCGTGCCGTTCGCTTGCAGGCCGGGATCGCACGCGCCCGATGCGATCGGGTAGGTGGTGTAATAGCCGGCGCGCTGGGCGGCCGAAACACGGGCGCTGAACTTTTCGGTTTCGTAGTAGACCGTCAGGTTGATCGAGTCCGGCGACGCGTTCAGCCACGGACCCGCGCCATAAACGGGAGCCTTGGTAACGGTGCCCGTTGCACTGACAACGCCCGGATCCAGAATATAGGTCAGTTCGGAGTCAATGTGCGTCATGTTGAACTGGACGCCCGTATTCTTGAAATACCAGGGCAGGAAGTTGAAGTCCTGCTGGTAGCTGAACTCCCAGCCTTCCAGGGTGCCGCCCGGTGCATCGCGATACTGGCGAGCGGTCGTTTCATAGTCGCCGTTGATATAGGCCAGGCGGAAATTGTCCGCCACTGTTCCGGTCGAATACTGCGTCTTGTAGGCATCGATCGCTGTCGGATCCAGCAGCTCGGACAGAGGCGCCGAATACAGGACGGTCTGTGGATACGACTCGATGTCCTTTTTGAACACGGCCAGCGACAGCAAACCGTTCTTGGCGAAATACCATTCGGCGCTGAGGTCGTAGGCCGTCGCGCGGAACGGGTTGAGCTTCGGGTTACCGACGGTAACCGTGGCGCCGAACGTGTCGCCGTTCGAGGGGATGCTGATCGCCGAAACGGCCGGCGACAGGTTGACCAGTTGCGGACGCGCCATGACCTTCGACGCGCCGAAGCGGATCATGAAGTCATCCATGACTTCCCATGCCAGGTTGAAGGACGGCAGGGTGTCGTCATATTCGTTGCCGCCGTAGATCGGCGCGCCGATGTTCGTTTCACCTTGCGATTCAACAATCGTCTTCACCTGACGGACGCCGATATTGCCGAACATGTTGCGGCCGAAAACGTCGTAGTTGAAGTTCAGCTGGCCATAAACGCCTTCGGTCTTTTCCGCGACCATGAACGATGCCTGGCGGTTGCGCTTACGGGTAATGGTAAAGTCGCCGTACTTGTTCACGCAGTTGCAGTCGAAGCCGAACGTGTCCGAGAACGCTTCGATGGACGGCGCGAAGAATGACGTCGGCGTGCCGGCCGGAACCTCAAGTCCCTGACCGAATTCGAACACCTTGCCCAGAGATGCCGCTGTAACGCCGGCTTCCTTTTCGGTCGGGTTCAGCGTGTCGGTGTTGCGCTCGAACTGATTGGTCGAGAAGCCGAATTCGCGGGTGACAGCACCGAACTTGAACGTCAGATGCTCGTTCCAGTCCCAGGTGAAGTCCGCCTTCATGCCGCTATAGGTATTCTCGGTGTCGCGGACATAGTTCCGCATGCCGGAGAAACCCTTGACGATGCCCCAACGCGACGCATCAGCGATGTTCCAGCCGGGATTGAAGACCGGCATGTCGCCACCGCCACGCTCGTCATAGGTAAAGGTTTCCGGCGCGTCCATCGAATTGAACTCGACCAGCAGGCCCTGATAGTGGTTGAACGACTTGGACGACCCGACGGTGAAGTCACCGCGGAAGCTATCTGTGAAGCTGTGCGTCAGATTGACCGAAACCTGGTTAAACTCGGTCGTGTACTGGCCACGGTCGGCGGCAGAACGCCAGTCGACATTGCGCAGTTGCAGGTAATCGGCATTACCATCAGTGACGTGCGCGGCCAGGATGTCTGTCGCAGGACGGCCGATCAGCTTGTCGCGGAAACCGATCCCATCCGGGCTGGCGACATAGCCAACGGATTTCGGGTTGTTATAATAGTCGTAGGTGTCGAGGTTGTAAGGATTGACTGAAAAGATATTCGTGCCAAGCACGGCCGGAGCACCATTCGACCCGGTCGTAAAGGCCGGTGTCGTGCCGTAGAGGCCGCCGCCGCAGTCAACCGCCGGGTTGAAACTGGTCTCGGCCTGAGCGGTACACAGGCTCGGATACATGTTGCGCTTGTTGGCGATCGACGTCGAAGCTGTAGCCGTGTTGTAGGTCGCGTTGGTATTGTTGCGGTTAAGACCGACGCTCGATACCTGATTGATCGTCGATTTGTTCTCGAGCTTCGAATAGAGGCCGTCAATCGTCAGACGCGTACGCGGCGCCAGCTGGACCTGGAAGGAGGTCGTGAGGCCGAGACGCTTTATTTCGAGATCCTGCTGCTCGATGGATCCGAGCGCAGGGAACTTGACCAGCGAATTGTTGCAGCCACCCGTCGTCGCTGTCGGCGCAGGCGTAGCCGGAGGCGGGCAGCTCGGGTTCATTATGGCATACGCCGCAGGATCCGAACCGGTCTGAGCGGCAACAACTGCCGGATTGGTGATTATGGTGCCAAAAGTCGTCCCGGCCGGTGCCGAGAAACCGGCACGGCCGGGGATCTCATTGCCCGCCCAGGTCGAACCGCGGTAGGTATAGTCGAACGAAGCGGCACCACGGCGATACTGGTCGTTCTCGGACGTCTTTTCCGAATAGGCGACCGAAGCCAGGAAGCCGAGCTTGCCGTCCGCCCAGCGACGCGAGAACAGGCCGGTGACGCGCGGGCTGATGCTGCCGTCGTTGCTGTTGTGCGCGGCCTGGATCGAAAAGGCGCCCGCGCCGTTCTTGTAATCGAATGGACGGCCCGTCTGCAGGTCGACGGTGGCCCCCAGAGAGCCTTCGTCGGTTTCGGCCGAAGCGGTCTTGCGGACCTTAAGCGAGTTGAACAGTTCCGAAGCGAAGGTGTTGAAGTCGAAGGCGCGCGAACGGTTCGGCGTCGAGCCGGCGTCGTTGGCGCCGCCCGTCGACAGGGCTTCCAGGTTGTTGATGCGGACGCGGGTGAAGTCACCACCCAGGCCACGCACCGAAATCTGGCGGCCTTCGCCGTTGTCACGGTCGATCGAGATACCCGGGATACGCTGCAGCGATTCCGCCAGGTTGGCGTCCGGGAAGTCGGCGATGTCTTCGGCGGTGATGGCGTCGAGCATGACGTCCGCCTTGCGCTTGGTGCTCAGCGATGTCTGCAGCGAGGCGCGATAGCCGGTCACAACGACCACTTCATCCTTTGCCGCATCTGCCGGTGCGTCCTGAGCCTGAGCACCGTGTGCCACAGCGACCAGTGAGATACCGGCCAGCAGCATTCCCCGCATGGTTACGCCGCGAATTTTATTCGTCTTCATATTTACTTCCCTGTTGCCTACGAAGCTTATGCCGCTTCAAACCCGTTGCCGGACAATCGCCCGATTTTTTGGACACCGGTGTCAAAGCGCCACCTAAATCCACGACGCACCGATGATCTTCAATGTTATCGGTAACTAATTGTAAAGCGCAATAGAGAAACGGAAAGAATTACGCCTGCGCATGTCAAAGATATTACATGTTGTTCATTTGCAACATAAATATAAATTGCCACAAACAAGTGTAAACACGTCGCATTTTATTTTATGCAACGCGATGTAACAATTTACATCTTAACGATATTAGGCCGACCTACAGCCGATTTCCTGGCGCTATCATCGAAAATCCTGCTTCTTTTCGGCACCGCTGACGGTGTCTTATTTATAACGGGAGCTGTCGTGCACGAGGCGCGAACCTGCTCCGTTTATGAAGACGAACAATCTTCGCCTTGCGGACAGGAATTTCTGATTTTTTTGAACGCCGGTGCGGTTCAGTAGGTGTAGCGCACACCCAGATGGAACTTGCGGCCGCTAAGCCGGTAGTCGCCGACCAGATGCCGGTCGGTATGGTCCCAGGTGACATTGGCCTGGTTGGTGAGGTTGAGGCCTTCAAAGGTAAGCGTCAGCCCCGGCTTCAGCCGGTAGCTGAAAGCGCAATCCCAGTAGGTGGCTGCGTCTATCCCGCTGGCGTCGGCGCTGTACAGGCCTGGTACGGCCGTCAGATACCCGTCGCGGTAATTGGTCGACAACCGCGCCTGAACCGGCCCCTTGTCGTAATAGATGGAGGCGTTGTACGAATTCCGCGACAAATGGATAAGGTCGGCCTCGACCACGGTCGAACCCGCCGCGTTGGTCGTCTGGTATTTCACCCGGCTGGCGACATAGGTATAGTTGAACAGGACGCCCAGCCCCGACCAGTTGCCGGGCAGGAAGCGCAGCGGCTTCTGGTAGTTCAGCTCGATGCCGGCCAGCGGACCACCCGGCGTGTTGACGACGTTGGAAATCGAGAATTCATCGGAAGGGATCGTATCGGTCCCATCGAGCAGATCCGCCGGCAGGCCCGTCGTCGAATAGGGCGCGATCCGCGTGACGTTCTGGATATAGGTCGATATGTCCTTGTAAAAGAAGCCAAGGGCAACGAACTCGCCCTGCGCCGGGTACCATTCGTACGACAGGTCGTAGCTTGTACCGCGAAACGGCTCCAGGTTCGGATTGCCGGTCGTCACGAAACGCCCCGCGCCCCTTACCGCCACATTGGTCGCTTCAGCCAGGCTCGACAGGGGCGGACGCGCCATGACCCTGGCCGCACTGAAGCGCATGACGGTTTTGGGACTTGGCTCAAACGCCACATTCAGGGACGGCAGGATGTCGTCATAATGCCGGCTGGCCGTGGTCAGGACGTAATCGCTCTGAGCCGAGGGCGTGGTCAGGTTGGTGTAAAACAAGGACTGCTGTCGCGTACGCACCGCACGCACGCCGACATTGCCGTGCAACGGCTTGCCGAACAGCTGACGGCGGAAATTCAGCTGGGCAAACAGCGACAGGTCGTTTTCCGTCACCGCCATGTTGGAGCCCCGCGCCGTCACATTGGTGGTGGACAGGGCTGTGCGGCCGCTGTTGGCAAACAGGTCGTACTCCGCCACGAAGGCATCGATATTCGGCTCCAGCCAGCAGCGCGGCGTAGCGGACGGCGGCGCTATGGTATCGAGGCCGCAGAACATGTTGGTCAGCTCGGACATACTGCGCAACGGCGCCGGAAAATTCCCCTGTCCCTGATCGAAGAGATAGACGATGCTTTCGAAACTGTAGCGTTTGGCTTCCAGCCCTGCCGTCAGATTGGTCCGATCCGAGAACGCGTACGCCGCCTTGATGCGCGCCGTGTCATAGCCGTAACGTGTATAGTTGGGACGAAACCGGATTTCGGGGCTGGTGCTGCCCGTGCCGCCGGGCATGGCGACACGCGGCCCGAAATACCAGTTGCCGGGGTCCGTCAGGTCGAAATTGTAGTTCAGGACGGGGCGGTCCTGACCGGTCTGGCGAATATCGTAGGCGTAGCCGTCGACATTATAGCGGTCGATCTGGGTGAAGATTTCCGTGTCGTTGTCGAAGCGCGACCGCGATCCTGCAACCAGGCCTTCGACGGTCAGGCGCGGCGTGAACTGGTGGCGGACGGAGACCGAGGCCTGGTGAAAGGTCGTGGCGAAGTCGTCGAGGACGCTTTCCGACCGGACATCGACATTGTCGAACACCCCGTAGGTAATCGTATTGTTGCTGTCGACCTCTATGCGGCGCGGCACGATTTCCGGCTTGCCCCCCTGGGAGCCCGCGCGGCTGAAGCCGATCGGTTCCAGGAAATGGTCGTGGCGGACGGTATGGAAGCGCGAATAGAGCCAGTCGGCCGTCACCAGGGTCTTGTCGGAGGCCCGCCACTGCGCGCTGCCGGTCAGGCTTAGCCGGGTCTGGTCGCCGATCAGATGGGTGTAGCGATAGAATTGCGGGTGAAAGACCCGTGCCTGGTTGGCCAGGTCGTAAGCAGCCGTCGAGGCTGCGAAGTCATCGGCCGGCACATCGCATATGCCGCCAGTGCCTGTCGTCGGTTTGCAGAACCCGCCATTCGCGGTGCCCTGGTTCCAGTAGCCGCTGTTGACGCCCTGTATCTCAAGGGGCGTGGCGGCGTAGGACATGGCGACCAGCACACCGAAACGGTCATCGGCGAAGGTCTTGCTGAACAGGGCAGTGGCGCGCGTCCCTACCCTTTCGCTCATGTCGTTATAGCTGCCCTGGACCGCCATGGCCAGTTTCGGGCCCTTACGGTCGAACGGGCGTGGCGTCGCCAGGCTGACCGTCGCACCCAGTGATCCTTCGGGCAGGTCGGCGCGCGACGTCTTCTGAACATCGATCCGGTTGAAGATTTCGGACGGGAAGACATTGAAGTCGAAGCCGCGGCCGCGGTTGACACCCTGGCTGAGGCCGTCGGTCGCGGCCTGCGCTTCGACCCCATTGATTTCGACTCGCGTGAAGTCCGCCCCGAGGCCACGCACCGAGACAGACCGCCCCTCCCCCTGATCGCGGCTGATTGCCACGCCGGACACGCGCTGAATGGCTTCGGCGACATTGTTGTCCGGGAACTTGGCCATATCCTCGGCGACAATGCTGTCGGTGATTCCTCCCGACCCCCGCTTCAGGTTGATCGCCATTTCCAGACTGCTGCGATAGCCGGTGACCACGATAACCGGCGGATCGATGGCCGGCGCATCCAGATGCTCCGGCGGCCTGGCGACGGCGATACGCGGCGGCGTACGGGCGGGAACACGTACCACGGCCTTGACGACATAGGTACCGCCGGTCTGGCTGTAGGTCAGGTCGGTTCCCGCCAAAAGACGTTGCAGAGCCTCATCGACGGACAGCGTTCCCTTCACGGCCGGAGCCGGCCGGCCGGACACGGCCTCAGGAGAAAACACGATATTGGCCTGCCCAGCCCGGGCCACTTTCAAAAGCGAGTCCGATAAGGGACCGGCCGGCACGTCGAAGCTGACACGCGTTTGCGCATGCGCAGAGGCAACAGCCATCACGGCCGACGCCACGACGACACTCCCGCCGAAAAGCTGCGTGCGAAACTTCATGTCCCTGCCCGGTATGACGGGCGCCATTCTTGTTATACGCCCGCCGCATTGAGACGGTCCTGCGGGCCAGACAGGCACTCACCTGCCGGATTGCCGATCGAACCGTCCAAACAGATATGGCACAGGCGTGTCCGGACAGGAAGCAGCGATTGCCTACCGGGTCAGTTCTATGGCTTTGGTGGTCCTGCGGACACGGACGCCGTTCAGTTCCGCTACCGCCGTAGCGAAATCCTCCGGCCGGTTGATCTTGAACAGGCCGGAGACACGGGTGCGCGCCACCGCAGGATCGGTGACGACAATCTTTGTGGGACCATAGCGGTTAAGCTCATTGGCGGCTTCCAGTATGGTCGTATCCTTGAAGACCACTTCGCCCTGCCGCCATGCCACCATGGCCGGCACCGCAGGGCGGTCGACCATCAGATTGCCCGCGCCGTCAACCGTCGCGCGTTCGCCCGGCGCCAGTATGACCTGAGGCCGGAAGTCCGTCCCGCCGTCGGCCGACGCCACGCGGTTGCTCAACTCGACCTTGCCCCTGACCAGCGTGACCCACAGGTGGTTGGGCTCACGGCGGACGACAAAGGAAGTGCCGAGCGCCTTGACCTGTTCCTGTCCCGCCAGAACCGTGAAGGGCCGCTTTGGATTGTGCGCAACATCGAACATGGCTTCGCCACGCAGCAGCTCCAGATGGCGTCGGTCGGCGTAGTAGGTGACCAGCACCTTGCTGTCGGTATTGAGGGCCAGTTGCGAGCCGTCATCCAGCGTGGCGACGTGCTGCTGGCCGACGCCGGTTTCATAAACTTCCGTCTTGGCCGACCACAGATAATAGGCGCCGCCACCAAACAGGATGGTTGCGGCAACCGCCGCCGCCATGCCGGTCATCAGGCCGCGCCGTTGCGGCTGCGTCCTGCGGCGTCCGGCATCGTTGGCAGGCTGACGCTGAAACACAGCGGCGCCGGGAAGGATTTCCCAGACGTCGGTAAATTTCTGGAACGCCGTTGCGTGCGCCGGATCCGCGTTCAGCCAAACCTGGAAAGCGGCGTCGGTGTGCGCCGTGCGGTCATCGTCCTGCAGCCGCAACAGCCACGCCGCCGCTTCGGCGTCGATCTCTTCGCGCCTTGTCGCCTCGGGACTCACCATCCGTCCATCCACTTCTTCAACTCCAGCGTCGCCCGGATAATCTGTTTTTGCACGGCGGCAGGCGTCATGCCCTCGGCCAGCGCAATCTGTTCAAAACTCGTCCCGTCCAGCCTTCGGGTGAGCAGCATGCGCCGCGTCCGTTCGGGCAGCCGGTCCAGCCCCTCGGCCGCCCGGCGAAGCTTCGCCTGCGCCTGCATGGCCTCTTCGGCGGATGGCGCGTCGTCGGCCACCGGCAGAAAATCGGAGGCGACGTCGACAAAGGGCGCAGCTTTACGCCGGCGTGCCTTGTCGCGGGAGAGGTTGACAGCCGTGGTCACCAGCATGGCTTCACGCGACTTGACAACTTCTCTTTGCTCGTAGGCCTGCACGCGCAGAAATGCTTCCTGAATGAGATCGTCGGCGTCCTGGCTCAGAACGCCTTTCCTGAGGACGGCGCGCCGGGCCTTTTCAAGCATGTCTTTTAAACTAGGCATGTGGTCCGTCGACTGTCCCCAAGACCAAGACGAATTTCAAGGCGACTACAGACATCATCCGCGATTTTTATTCTGAAATTGTTACACGCCTCGCACGCAATATGTCATCGCCAAACGGTATCGGTCACCCGGTACGCCGCGCCGCCGGGCGCGCAAAAAAGGCGCGACATCATGTCGGCTGTCGCAGGCGACCCGAACGTGCGAACCATTGACCGGTTCGCTGCCAGCCGGGAGGATGCGACATGCGCGTGACGGCTTTGACGGAATTGCCCCAGGGTGCCCTGCTTCAGGACTATCGCGACCGCCGCGCCTATACGGACTGTTTCTATATCGATCTGCCCTTCACGGTGACCTTGGCCGACTATATCGACGCCTTCTATACGACCCGGCTGTTCAGGCTGGAACGATGGGTGCTGGCGGCATTGGTCGCCAAACCCTCGACCGATGCCGAAGCAAAAGCGCTGGCCCAGGGAGAACGAACACGGTTCGCCGCCTGGACCACCGAAGCCCGCGAAGCCAGTCAGATCGTCATGCGCGACTACCAGTCGAAGACGCGGTCCTGGCTGATGTGCGTGCCATTGACTGATGGAACCCGGCTATATTTCGGCAGCGCCGTCGTCGCCGACGGTATCCGGCTCGACGGCACCTCCGATCTTGGAGCCGGTTTCAATCAATTGATCGGCGTTCACAGGCTCTACTCCGTCGCCCTGTTGAACGCGGCCGCAACGCGGCTCAGGTCGAGAAGCGCCGCGCGCCGATAACGCAGGCAACAATGGCCGCCATGACAGCGATGACCGGCAGCCCGACCGGCTCTTTCAGCAGCACCGCAGCCAGGACCAGTCCCAGAAAAGGCTGCAGCAGCTGCAACTGGCCGACTGCGGCGACGCCACCCAGTGCCAGGCCGCGATACCAGAAGACAAAGCCGATAAGCATCGAGAACACGCCGACATAGCCAAGCCCCAGCCAGGCCGGAACCGATATCGCGGCGACATCCGCAGGCCAGGTCAGCCACAGGAGCGGCAGGGTCACGGGCAAGGCAATAATCAGCGCCCAGCAGATGACCTGCCAGCCGCCAAGGCGGCGTCCGAGACGCGCGCCTTCGGCATAGCCCCAGCCGCACACCGCTATGGCCAGCAGCATCAGGAGGTCTCCTGCCGGCGACACGGCGAAGCCATGGCCGACGGCATAGACGACAATGCACGCCGCACCCAGCCCGGAGAACAGCCAGAACAGGCGCCTCGGCCGCTTTTCACCGAGCAAGGTGGCGAACACCACGGTGGTTAATGGCAAAAGGCCTGAGAAGACGATCGAATGAACCGAATGAATGGTTTGCAGCGCAATCGCCGTGAGCAACGGAAAGCCGACGACCCCGCCGCCGGCGACGACCAGCAGAGGTACAATGTCGCTCTTCCGAGGCAAGGGCGCCCGGAAAGCCCACAGGCACACCGCCGCCAGCACCGCCGCGATCATGGCCCGGGCCGCCGTCAGAAAGAACGGCGACATGTCGAGCACGGC
>CBIHPL010000005.1:0-21664 GCA_966212005.1 uncultured Asticcacaulis sp. | reverse complement strand
GTTGGGTGGCGGTGTTCCTTGGACAAGGCATCATACCGCACATCTGCGACCCCGTGATCGCCGCGCTGCCGTATGATCCGGTCGCCGGAAGTCTTGCATCCATGCGCGCCGCCATGGCGGCAGAGGCCGGGCGAATGCCGTTACATTCCGCCTTCATCAAAAGCTACTGCCCGGCCGGACGCGCCTGATGTCCATAGCAAAGCAGAAACCCATGGAAGACCTGAGAATTCGGAAGATCGTTATTGTCGGCGGCGGCACCGCCGGCTGGATGACGGCAGCAGGCATGTCGAAACTCATGCCGGCGGGCGAGGTTTCAGTCCGCGTCGTCGAGTCCGACACTATTGGAACGGTTGGCGTCGGAGAGGCGACGATCCCGCACATCCTGTATTTCAATCGCCTGCTGGGGCTGGACGAAAACGACTTCATCCGGAAGACCAATGCGACCTTCAAGATGGGGATCGAGTTCGTCAACTGGGGGCGGCTGGGACAAAGCTACATCCATCCGTTCGGCCCATACGGCGCCAATATGGAAGGCATCCATTTTCACCATTTCTGGCTGCGTTATGCCCAATTGGGCAAGGCGCCCTCCCTGGACCAATATAACCTGATGGTGCGCGCCGCACGCGCCGGAAAATTCCAGCGCCCGGATCCGGGCAGGATCAATACGCCGCTCTCGTCCATCTCCTATGCGTTTCATTTCGATGCCAGCCTGTATGCGCGTTTGATGCGCCAACACGCCGAGAGCCGCGGCGTGGTCCGGACGGAAGGCCGCATTACGCAGGTGGTTCAGGATCCGTTGTCCGGCAACATCCAAAGCGTCGTCCTCGATAGCGGCGAAACCGTCGAAGGCGACCTCTTCATCGATTGCTCCGGCTTCCGCGGACTTCTGATAGAACAGACGCTCAAGGCTGGTTACGACGATTGGAGCGCATATCTGCCTTGCGACCGCGCCGTCGCTCTGCCGTGCGAAAAAAACGGCGACCCTTTGCCTTATACGCGCGCGACCGCAAAAGCTTCGGGCTGGCAATGGCGCATACCGCTTCAGTCAAGAACCGGCAATGGCCATGTCTACAGCAGTGGTTACATATCCGACGAAGACGCGCTGGCCAGCCTGAATGCCGACCTCGACGGTGCTCCCCTGGCGGAGCCGAATTTCCTCCGGTTCACAGCCGGCATCCGCAAGATGCCGTGGAAGAAGAATGTCGTGTCGATAGGCCTGGCGTCAGGTTTCCTCGAACCGCTTGAGTCGACATCGATACATCTCATCCAGACGGCCATTGCCCGCCTGATGGCGAACTTTCCGGACAAGTCGTTCAACCAGCCGGACATCGATTACTACAACACGCGAACCCGGCTGGAATACGAACAGGTCCGGGATTTTATCATTCTGCATTATTATGCCACAGAGCGCGATGACAGCCCGTTCTGGAACTATTGCCGCACCATGGCCATCCCCCAAACCCTGGCGGACCGGCTGGCCATCTATGGGGAAAACGCCCGGCAGTATCGCCACGACAATGAGCTGTTCAGCGAAGTCAGCTGGCTGGCGGTCATGCACGGCCAGAACATAAGGCCCAAGCGTTACCACCCGATCGCCGACATGATTCCGGAAGACGAACTCGTACGGCGCATGACCCTCCTGGAGGACAATATAACCCGGTCGCTTGAAATCATGCCTGGTCACCAGGCCTTCATTGACCGGTATTGCCGCAGCGCGATCCCCAGCATGTAAGCCCTTGAGCGATATACCGAAAAGTATGCAGCGGTTTTTAACCGGATCCCTCCGGCCCAAAAGGCAAAATTGACAGGTGCAAAATGACGTTACGAGCGATACATTTTTTATCCATCCTCACGATTGGGCTCGCCGCCGCCGTGGCTCCGGTTACGGCGACGTGTGCGGAGGTTGCGCAAAACACCGTCCGCGTCGAGCACCTTAAGGTGCACAGTGCTGCGTTGGAAGGGAACCTGGAGGGCGAAGCGCCGGACCGGGACGTTATCGTGTATTTGCCCCCCGACTATGGGAAAGACGGCAATCGCCGCTATCCCGTCGTGTACGCGCTGCACGGGTACAACATGACGGCGGACGGTTTCGCGGGCCTGTTGCAGAGCCCAAGGACACTTGACGCCGCATTCGCCCACAGCCGGGGCATGATCGTCGTTCTGCCGGACACCCAAACCTTACACAATGGATCCATGTATTCCAGTTCCGTCACGACCGGCGACTGGGAAGGCTTTATCACACACGATCTGGTCGCCTACATTGACGCCCATTACCGGACCATTCCCGATCGCCGGAGTCGCGGCCTGGCCGGCCATTCCATGGGAGGGTACGGCACCGCCAGGCTGGGCATGAAATATCCCGACGTGTTCAGCGCGCTTTATATCATGAGCCCTTGCTGCCTGTCGGCACGTGACGCCCCGCCGGCGCCGGCAGCCGCCATAGTTGAGAGCGCCACGACGCGTGAAGCTATCGCAAAGCTCGACTTTTTACCGCGCGCCACATTGGCCGTCGCGGCAGCCTGGTCGCCCAATCCGAATAAACCTCCGTTGTTCGTCGATCTGCCGACAGTTAACGGTGTTCCCGACAAGTCCGTACTGGCGCGCTGGGCAGCGAACGCTCCCTTGTCCATGCTTGACCAGCACGTCTTCAATCTGCGCAAATATTCGGCGATCGCCATCGATGTCGGCGATCAGGACGGCCTTCGTGTCGATGCGGCGGATTTGCACAAGCGGATGCTTGATGCAGGGGTGCCAAACACCTTCGAGATATATTCCGGAGACCACGGCAATCGGGTCGCGGAACGGTTTGAGACGAAGGTCCTGCCATTTTTCGCCGGCACCTTGTCGTTTGACGGCGCGCAAGACAAGTAACGCCGGCCGTGCCGCCTCAAACGGGCAGCGCCATACTGTTCTTGACCTCTTCGAGGACGGCATAGGTCCGCGTTTCGCGGACACCCGGCAGGCTTACCAGCACGTCGCCCAGGAACTGCCGGTACGCGGCCATGTCCTTGACGCGCGCCTTGATCAGGTAGTCGAATCCGCCGGCGACCATATGGCATTCCAGGATTTCCGGCTGGCGCTGCACGGAGCGGCCGAACGCTTCGAAGACGTCGTCGGTCGTGCGGTCGAGCAATACCTCGACGAAGATCAACAGCGCACGGTCGAGTTTTCCTGGATCGAGGACAGCCATGGTGCCCAAGATATAACCGTTGGATTTCAGGCGCTTGACGCGGTCAAAGCAGGCGGCAGGCGATACATGGACGGCTTCCGCCAAAGCCTGGTTGGTCATGCGGCCGTCACGCTGGAGATTACGCAAAATTTTACGGTCGATTTCGTCCAGCATCCGAATATTTTCTCATATTCCCAGACTTTAGGCAAATTATCTTCGGGCATCGCAGATAAATTACCAAGGACATTTTCAAAATCGCGCGCATAATCATGTAAGTTTCAGGAGATACTTACATGCCAGCATCCGACGCCGTTGCGCAGATGAACGCCCTTTATCGTGCGCCCGAAGCCGAGGTGCTTGCCAATCTGCTCCCATCCGCCACGCTGACCGCGGCCGAGCGCGATCTTGCCGTGACCGAGGCGCGTCTGATCCTGAAGGACCTCAAGGCGGCGCAATCGACCGGTTGGGTGAACCGTTTCCTTCAGGAATATCGCCTGAACACCCAGGAAGGCGTGGCACTGCTGTCGCTGGCCGAAGCGTACCTGCGCGTGCCCGATCCCGAAACCGCCAATCTCCTGATCCGCGACAAGATCACCGACGCCGATTGGCTGGCGCACAAGGCCAGATCGGAGTCAAAGCTTGTCAATACGGCCACCTTCGGCCTGATCCTGACGCGCGCCCTGGTCGGCGAACCGGAACAGGCCGGCACGCTGAAAAAGCTGGTGGCGCGGGTCGGCGAGCCGGTTATCCGCCAGGGCGTGGCCGTCGCCATGCGCCTGATGGGAGAGGTCTTCGTCATGGGCCGCACCATCGACGAAGCGCTCGACGTCGCCGCCAGACCGGAAAACAGGGGCTTTACCGCGTCTTTCGACATGCTGGGTGAATCCGCCCGCACCTTTGCCGACGCCGACCGCTATTTTGCCTCTTATGAAGCCGCCATCGATGCGGTTGGGAAGGCCGGCAATACCGGCCATTCGGTCTCGGTCAAGCTGTCGGCCCTGCATCCGCGTTACGAAGTCGCCAATGCTGCCGTCTGCGTCCCCGAACTGACGGCGCGCATCCGTCACCTGGCCCTGCGCGCAGCGTCGTCGGGCATCGACCTGACCATCGACGCCGAAGAAAGCGAGCGCCTGATCATGTCGCTCGACATCATCGCAGGCGTGTTGCGCGATCCGTTGCTAAAGGACTGGGACGGCTTCGGCATGGCCGCGCAGGCCTACGGCAAGCGTGCCCGGCCGCTGATCGCCTGGGCGCAAGAGGTCGGCCAGGCCACTCGCCACCGCCTCAAGGTGCGGCTGGTCAAGGGCGCCTACTGGGACGCCGAGATCAAGAAGACCCAGGTCGAAGGCTTGAGCGACTATCCCCTGTTCACGCGCAAGGCTGCGACGGATGTGTCGTATCTGGCCTGCGCCCGCGACATGCTGGACGCTTCGCACATCTATCCGGCCTTTGCCGGTCATAACGCCTTGACGGTCGCGACGCTCATGACCTGGGCGGGCGCCCGCCGCGACTTCGAATTCCAGCGCCTGCACGGCATGGGCGAAGGCCTGCACGAACGGCTGGTCCGCGACCTGGGTTACAACTGCCGGACCTATGCTCCGGTCGGCGGACACAAGGACCTGCTGGCCTATCTGGTGCGCCGCCTGCTGGAGAACGGCGCCAACTCGTCCTTCGTCCATCAGCTGGCCGATCCGACAGTCGACGAAGGGACCCTGTTGGCCGACCCCGCCGAGCACATCGCCAGGGTCGGCGGCCGTCCGCATCCGGCCATCCCCCTGTCCGCCGATATCTTTCCTGGCCGGACCAATTCGCAAGGCCTCGATCTCAATGACCGGACGACGCTCGACCGGACCCTGGCGGCCGTTGCCCAGCCCAAGACCTATGCCGCGTCCGCGCTCGTCTCCGGCAAGCCCGTGACCGGCACGGGTAAGCCGGTCAGGCGGCCAGCCGACCGCCAGACATCCGTCGGCACGATCGTCGAAGCCACGCCCGATGACGTCCGCCATGCGGCGAAGGCCGCACACCATGCCGCCGCGCGCTGGGATGCGACACCGGTCGAGGCGCGCGCCGCCTGTCTCGAACGCCTGGCCGACAAGCTCGAAGCCAACCGGCTGGAGCTGATCAATCTGTGCGTCCACGAAGCGGGCAAGACTCTGGCCGACGCCGTGGCCGAAATCCGCGAGGCCGTCGATTTCTGCCGCTACTACGCCGTCAATGCCCGCCAGCAGTTCCAGCCGGAAGTCTTGCCCGGACCGACCGGCGAATATAACGAAACGCGCCTGACCGGCCGCGGCGTCTTTGCCTGCATCGCGCCGTGGAACTTTCCGCTGGCCATCTTCCTGGGCCAGGTCGCCGCCGCCCTGGTTACCGGCAATGCCGTCCTGGCCAAGCCGGCCCCCCAGACGCCGCTGATCGCTTATCGCGCCGTGCAGATGGCGCACGAAGCCGGCGTTCCTGTGGATGTGCTTCACTTCCTGCCGGGCGGCCCCGAAGTCGGCGCGGCGCTGACCCGCGCCACCGAGGTCTCGGGCGTCGCCTTTACCGGCTCGACCGCGACAGCGCGCGCCATCGCACGGTCATTGTTGGAAGACGACATGCGTCCCATCGTGCCGCTGATTGCCGAAACAGGTGGGCTCAACGCCATGATCGTCGATTCGACCGCCTTGCCCGAGCAGGTGGTCAACGACGTCATCACCTCGGCCTTCCGTTCCGCCGGCCAGCGTTGTTCGGCCCTGCGCTTGCTGATCGTGCAGGAAGACATCGCCGATACAATTGTGCATATGCTGAAGGGCGGCATGGACGCCTTGACGCTGGGCGATCCTATCGATGCCCGCACCGATGTCGGCCCGGTCATCGATGAAGCCGCCCGCGACAAGCTGATGGCCTATCGCGACAGCGTGAAGTCCCAATGGGTGCATACGGTGACGGCG
Organism: uncultured Asticcacaulis sp.; assembly: GCA_966212005.1. GTDB lineage: Bacteria > Pseudomonadota > Alphaproteobacteria > Caulobacterales > Caulobacteraceae > Asticcacaulis. Next base: position 15,565 of record CBIHPL010000005.1, on the reverse strand, counting down.
CCTACGACCGGCCTGTTCGTGCCGCCGACCCTGATCCGCCTGTCGCGTGTCGAAGACCTGAAACAGGAATGGTTCGGACCGCTGCTGCATATCGTGACCTGGAAAGCAGGTGAGCTGGAGGACGTCGTGTCGCGCATCAATGCCGCCGGCTACGGCCTGACCATGGGACTGCATTCGCGCGTGGCGGAAACGGCCGACCGCGTCAAAGCCATGGCAAAGGTCGGCAATCTTTACGTCAACCGGTCGATGATCGGCGCGGTCGTTGGATCACAGCCTTTCGGCGGCGAAGGCCTGTCGGGCACGGGCCCAAAGGCCGGCGGCGCCCACTATCTGCTGCGTTATGCGGGGGAACGCACAGTGTCGATCGATACGACGTCGGCCGGCGGCAATGCCAGCCTGCTGTCGCTGGGGGAAACCGACGTATAATGATGACGAAGGTCTTTCATCAGGAGACGCACGTCGTCAGCGCGGACGCCGTCGCGCGTCATCAGCATGATGATAGCGTCCTCATTGAGGATGTCATCCAAGGTGGGCTCTTTGAAAAACATCATAGTCGTCTCCTCCGGATCACCCGCCTCTCAAATGTAATGCAATTGCGAATTATTCGCAATATTAAATCGTAGCCCGGGTTATTCAACTTTTGCAGGTCACCGGCGACAAGACTTTATGATCGAAACCTTACGGTGCAAGGCCCAGAATAGACTTTACAATTCTATTTTTCTGGGAATAAGGAATTTTCTCATGCCTAATGCGACCGTTAACCAGGACCCGGTCCCGCTCGATATCGAGGGCGATCAGGCAAACGACCCGGCCGAAGGTCCGCGCGATGACGTCAAGGACAAGGCCGAAAGCAAGGTGCCGAGCACCCATGTGCCGGACACCCGCGCCTTCGATCTATAGGCCGGGCGGCAACAGGGTTTCCAGTACGGGCAGTTGATCGGCCTCCTGCGCCGGCTTGTCCCAGCGGATGCGGCTGATGCGCGGAAAGCGCAGGGCGTAGCCCGACTTGTGCCGCGACGAGCGCTGGACGGCGTCGAAGGCGACTTCGAACACCAGTTCCTTCTTGACCTCGCGTACCGGCCCGAAGGCCTGCAGCGTATTGTGCCGCACCCACTTGTCGAGTTCCTTCAGCTCTGCATCGGTGAAGCCGAAATAGGCCTTGCCGATCGGCAGCAACTGGTTGCCGCTCCATAGCCCAAAGGTGAAGTCGGAATAGAAGCTCGACCGCTTGCCCGATCCACGCTGGGCATACATCAGGACGGCATCGACCAGTTTCGGATTGATCTTCCACTTGTACCACGGCCCCGTCGGGCGACCGGCGACATAGGTGCTGTCGCGCCGCTTCAGCATCAGGCCTTCGATGACCGAGGCGTTGTCGACACTGCCGCGCAGCTCTTCCAGTTCGGAAAAGGCAGTGTAGGGCAGCTCCGGCGACAGACGGATTGCGGAGGGTTGATAGTGGTCGAGCGCATTGGCCAGCAGCGCCCGCCGTTCGGTATAGGTCTGCGGCCGGACGTCCTCGCCTTCCAGCATCAGCACGTCGTAGGCGATGATGCCGGCTGGATAGTCGGCCATGTGCTTCGCCGACGGGCTCTTGCGGCCGAGGCGCTGTTGCAGATCGTTGAAACTGCCGACCTCATCGCCGCGCTGGACCAGCAGTTCGCCGTCGAGCACAGCATGAAAGTTCAGATGCTCGAGGACATCGGGAAACGACCCTGAGATATCGTCGCCGGTACGGGTGAACAGCGCCCGGCCGATGCCGGAATGGACGACCTGGACGCGGATGCCGTCATACTTCCATTCGGCGGCATAGCGGTCGGGCGTGATCAGGCCGTAATCTTTTTCCTCGAGCGCGTGAGCCAGCATGACCGGCGTAAAGGTCAGCTTCTCATGCACCACCGGCGCTTCGGCGCGGCCTTCCAGCCAGGCGAACAATGGCGCATAGGGCGGATCGACGCCGTGCCACAAGGTCTCGACCGCTTCGACCGGCTGGTTGCCGTATTTCGCCAGGACCTGCTTCAGCAGGCGCGCCGAGACGCCGATGCGTAAACTGCCGGTGCCGATCTTCAGCAGCGCCCAGCGTTCGGGCGAAGTCATGCGGTCGAGCAGACCCGCCACATAGTCGGGCAGCTTGGCCTTGGGCGTGTGGCGCAGCGCATCGACGACCTCGGCCAACGACGGCAGGTCTTCGTCTGTCGGGTTGCCCGGCCAGAGGTGGGCGACGGTTTCCGACAACTCGCCGACATAGTCGTGGCTCATGGCCAGCAGGTTGGGATCGGTGCGCGCCCGGATAAGTTCCAGCACCATGCCGCGTTTGAAGTTCGGCAGGGATAGTGAGTCACCAATAATGGCCACGGCATAGCCGCGGTCCGGATCGGGTGTTTCGCGGAAATAGTCGAGCAGCAGCCGTTCCTTGCCGAGCGTCGAATGTTCGTAATAAAGGCGTTCCAACAGGCGCGAAAAGGCTTTCATGCCGGCACCTCGCCAACGCAGCGCCCTCTCTCCCCACCTGAGGGGAGAGGAAAGACTAAGCCCCCTCTCCCCGCGTGCGGGGAGAGGGTTGGGGTGAGGGGCATACCATCAGAGCAATACGCGCACATCATTCGCTATCATCCTCATAACCCAGCAGATGCAGCGCCTGCGCTTTCAGACCCATCTGATGCGCGGCATAGACCAAAGCGTCGTCGCGGCCGTGCGTCACCCAGACTTCCGGGGCGCCAACGTCCTTCAAGGTTTCCAGAAGCTCATCCCAGTCGGCGTGGTCCGAAATCACCAGGGGCAGTTCGACGCCCTTCTGCTTGGCGCGTGCCCGGATGCGCATCCAGCCCGAAGCCGCCGCCGTCAGCACTTCCGGCAATTTGCGCGACCAGCGGTCCTTCAGGGCCGACGGCGGGCACAGGACCACCCTGCCGGCCAAGGTCTTCGCATTCTCCGGCGTCACGGTCTCCCATGGCCCAAGCGCCACGCCCGAGGTCTCATAAAGCTCGCACAGCCTGACCATTGCGCCGTGCAGATAGATGGTCTCCGTATACCCCGCCTGACGCAGCGCCACCATCAGCCGCTGGCACTTGCCGAGCGCATAGACGCCAACCAGATGGCAGCGATCGGGAAACTGCTCCAGCGAACCCAATAGCCGCGCGATCTCGTCTTCGAGCGGCGGATGGCGAAACACCGGCAGGGCGAAGGTCGCTTCGGTGACAAAGACGTCGCAACGAACCGGTTCGAACGGCCGGCACGTCGGATCTAAGCGGCGCTTGTAATCACCGGAAAAGACGATACTGGCGCCGTCATATTCCAGGCGGGCCTGCGCGCTGCCCAATATGTGCCCGGCGGGATGCAAACTGACCTTCACGCCGTTGATCTCCAGCGCCCGGCCATAGGGCATGGGGTGTTCGGCGCCGTTGAAATGGTCTTCGCCATAGCGGCTGCGCATGATGGCCAGCGTTTCCGGCGTGGCAAAGACATGGCCGTGGCCGGAACGGGCGTGGTCGGCGTGGCCGTGGGTGACGACCGCCACCTCGACCGGGTGCATCGGGTCGATGTAAAAGTCGCCGGCGCGGCAATAGACGCCTTCTTTGCGCACCTCGATCCATTCGCGGGGATGGCTCATTGTACCCTTATATTCCGACGCCATATACTTTTGGCATGGCCAGGATTCCGTCAGTTTTTCAGCAGTGGTTCGATCAGCAGGGCTGGGCCATCCTGCCGCATCAGACGGAGATGGCCGCGCGCTACCAGGCCGGGCGCTCGACGCTTCTGACGGCGCCGACCGGCACCGGCAAGACGCTGGCGGGGTTCCTGGGTTCGCTGATCGACATTACCGAAAGCGGCGGCAGTAAAGGTCTGCACACCCTCTACATATCCCCGCTCAAGGCGTTAAATTACGATATCGAACGCAATGTGCTGGCGATCATCGAGGCGTTAAGCCTGCCCGTCCGTGTCGAAAGCCGTACCGGCGACACGACGCAGTACCGTCGCCAGCGTCAGCGCGCCAAGCCGCCCGACATCCTGCTGACGACGCCGGAATCGCTGATGCTGCTGCTGACCTATCCGGACGCGGCCGAGATGTTCGGAAAGATCAAGGCCGTTGTGATAGACGAGATCCACCAGGTGGCGGCGTCCAAGCGCGGCGACCTGATCGCGCTCGCCCTGGCGCAGCTCGAGGTCTATTCGCCAAATTATTGCCGCATCGGCCTGTCGGCGACGGTGTCCGATCCGGACGTCTTCTGCAAATGGCTGGGGCCAACCGGGGCGCCCGCAGAGCATCTCGACAGCCCCGCCGGCAAGCCGCCCAAGGTCGCCGTCCTCAGGACCAGGGCCGTGGTCCCCTACAGCGGTTTTATTGCGCAATATGCCGTGCCCGAAATCGTGGCGGAAATCGCAAAAGCCAGGACGACGATCGTCTTCGTCAATACCCGCCACCAGGCTGAACTGCTGTTTCAGTTCCTGTGGGAGGCCAATACCGACGCCCTGCCGATTGCCATCTATCACGCCTCGCTGACGCGCGAGATGCGGCTGAAGACCTTGAACATGATGGCGGAAGGCAAGATCCGGGCGCTGGTCGCCACCTCCGCTATCGAACTGGGCATCGACTGGGGCGATGTCGACGTCGTCATCCAGGTCGGCGCGCCCAAGGGCGTGTCGCGGCTGCTGCAACGGATCGGCCGGTCGAACCACAAGGTCAATGTGCCGTCGAAGGCTTTTCTGGTCCCTGCCAACCGCTTCGAAGTGCTGGAATGCGAGGCGGCCATCACCGCCATTGCCGAGCGCCACTTGGACGGCGACCTGCCCCTGCCGGGCAGCCAGGACGTCGCCATCCAGTTCATAATGACGGCGGCGTGCAGTGCTCCTGTCACGCCCGATGGACTCTACGAAATCATCCGAATGTCGTGGTCCTATCGCCATGTGACTCGCGAAGCCTTTCAGTCCCTGTTCCAGTTCGTCATCGATGGCGGCTATGTGCTGCGGAACTACGACCGCTGGCATCGCCTGGTTCAGAACGAAGGCGGCGCGTGGGTTGCCGCGTCGCGCGCCGTCGTCCAGCGTCACCGCCAGAATATCGGCGTCATCATCGAAGCCGGAAAGCTCAAGGTGCGCAAACGCCATGGCCGCGGCGGCAAGATTCTGGGCACGATCGAGGAACAGTTCGGCCAGTCGATGCGGCCCGGCGATACCTTCTATTTTGCGGGCGAGGTCCTGGCCTTCGAGCGCATTTACGACATGACGCTTGAGGCGCGGGCCAGCGCCGCCAGCGAGCCGCTTGTGCCGACCTATTCCGGCGGCCAGATGCCGCTGTCGACCTTTCTGGCCGACGGGGTCCGCCGCCTGCTTCAGGACGCGCGTGCACTCGATACCCTGCCCAAACAGGTGCGCAACTGGTTGTCGTTACAGGCGCGGTTTTCGGTCCTGCCCGACCGCAAACACCTGCTGGTCGAAGCCTTTCCGCGCGGCAAGCTTTACGTCTTCGTCGTCTATACTTTCGAAGGCCGCCGCGCCAACCAGACACTCGGCATGCTGATCAGCCGCAGGATGGAACGCAGAGGACTGCACCCCTTGAGCTTCACCCTGACCGACTATGGTCTGGCGATCAACAGCGTCGAAGCGGTGACCGCCGACCTGATCCACGACCTGCTTTCGGCCGATATCCTCTCCGATGAGCTGGAAGAATGGCTGGCGGAATCGCCGATGTTGAAGCGATCTTTCCGAAGAGTCGCGACGATTGCCGGCATAGTCGAGCAGAACAGCAATGCCGCGCGCAAGACCTTGAAGCAGGTAACCTTTTCGACCGATCTGATCTACGATGTCCTGCGTAAATATGATGCCGGTCACGTGCTGCTGACCCTTGCCAGGGCCGATGCCATGCGCGAACTTCTGGATCTCGACCGCCTGACCGACATGATTCTAAATTTCCAGAACCATATTGTCTTCATGGAGCTGCCGCGTCCGTCGCCCCTGTCGCTGCCGGTCATTCTGGATGTGCGCACCGAACGGCTGCCCGGCGGCGGCATGGAAGCGCTGCTGGCGCTGGAAGGTGTCGAGGCCACCGCTGACCGCATGATCGAGGAGGTCGAACATGGCCTCCTGGTGTGACATCGTCTTTGCCGGCCATGAGATGGTGCTCGACGCCGGGCTGGCGCTCTACTGGCCGGCCCAGGATGCGCTTGTCGTCTCAGACCTGCATTTGGAAAAGTCGACCTTTCTGGCGCAGTTCGGTTCGGCCGTCGCACCCTACGACACGCACGATACCCTGCTGCGACTTCGGGCCGTGGTGACACGCTATCGGCCGAAGACGCTGATCCTTCTGGGCGACAGTTTCCATGACCGCGAGGCGTGGCACCGGCTGGAGAACGACGCGCGGTCGCACCTGCTCGACATCTGCGGCTCGGTCGAGGCATGTCATCTGGTCGAAGGCAATCACGATGCCGGGCTGATAAAGGACGGCGCGCTCACCTTCTGCGACGACGTGACGATTGACGGCCTTGTCTTCCGCCATGAACCGGAGGGGCCTGGGCCGGAGGTCATCGGCCACTTCCATCCCAAGCTGGCCACCCATCTCCGTGGTCATCGCGTTTCGGGCAAGTGCTTTGCCATCAATCGCGATATGCTGATCATGCCGGCCTTCGGCAGCTTTACCGGCGGGCTCGACCTGTCGCACGATGCATTTACGGCGCTGTCCGGCAATGACCCGTTTCAACCCTATCTCGTTATCGGCAATACGGTCGCCGCCCGGCCAATACGGTTGCGATCCGCATAACGGACTTATCTCAAAGCCGGACAATGCCGATATCGATTTTACCGCGCAGGACACACTCTCTGCGGATATCAAGTAGCGCCGGGGTCTGTCATGTTCGCTGGGAAAAATCCGTTCCGTGTCACTGAACTTCTCGTCGGCATGGTCCTTTTGTGCGGTCTGGCGGCGTTGCGCCATCACCGCGCCGACGCAGACGAGGCGATACTGCAGCCGCGCCGCCCGCTGACGCCGAAGGCGCTGATCGGCATCGTCAAACAGACCTGGCAGGAATGGAACGACGACGAGGCGCCCCGGCTGGGTGCGGCGCTCGCCTTCTACAGCGTCCTATCGATCGGGCCGCTGTTGCTGGTTTCGATCTGGGGCGCCGGACTGATTTTCGGCGAGGACAATGCCAGCCGCTACATCCTTGATGAGATGCGAGGCCTGCTGGGTACCGATGGCGCCAAGGCGATCGAAGACATCCTGCTTCACACCCACAACGAAGCAACAGGGCTGCTTACGGCGATCATCGGCCTGGGCACTCTGATCTTTTCCGCCACAGGTTTCTTCGATCAGTTGCAGAGTACGCTCAATCTCATCTGGAATGTCCCGAAGCAGAAGACCGACCTGAAGGACTACATCTTCAAGCGTCTGTTGTCCTTCAGCATGGTTGTCGGCATCGGCCTGCTGCTGCTGTTCTCGCTGATCGTATCCGCGGCGCTGACCGCCCTGACCAATATGCTGGGTGACGCGACGCCGGCCATATTGCTGCAAGGCGTCAATCTGGTCCTGTCGTTCGCCATCACGACACTTTTGTTCGCTGTTGCCTTCAACATTCTGCCCGACATCCACATCAAATGGCGGGACGTCTGGGTCGGCGCGGCGCTGACCGCCCTGCTGTTCTCGATCGGCAAGTTCCTGATCGGGCTTTACCTTGGCCACAGCAATATCGGTACGTCCTACGGCACGGCGGGATCGATGATCATCCTGCTGGTCTGGATCTACTATTCCGCCCAGATCATCTTTTTCGGAGCCGAATTTACCCAGGTCTATACGCGCTACCGCAATCCCGGCTGGCAGCCGGTTTCAGACATCGGTAACGGTCGCGGCGACGTCAGGCCCGCCAGCCGGGGGCTGTTCGCCTGACATCGCCTCAAGGTGCGCGGCACGCTCCGTGGCGCGCTCCTCCGCCCGGTCCCGCGCAGCCTCAACCAGCGCCTTGAAGAGGTCGCGGAAGGCCTTTCGGTAAATCATCAGTTCGGGGTGAAACTGCACGCCGATCCAGAAGCGCCGCGTCGGGTCCTCGATCGCCTGGACGATGCCATTGGGTTCGCGGGCAACGACGCGTAATCCGGCGCCGACCCGTTCAATGGCCTGCTTGTGGATGGCGTTGACGCATACCCGGCCCGCGCCAATGATGCCGGAAAGAAGTGAGCCCCTGCGCACTTCGATGGGTTTACGCAGGAACAGGGGATCGACCAGGCCGTCCGACGCAACCACCTTGTCGTAGCTGGTCAGATCGTTATGCAGGGTTCCCCCGGCGAAGACATTGAGCATCTGCGCGCCGCGACACACCCCAAGCGCGGGCAGGTCGTGACGGCGCGCGGTCGCCGCCCACGACGCTTCCATGTCGCCGCGCGCCAGGTCGTAGCGATAACCAGGTTTCGGCGTGCCTTCGTAATGCTTGGGATAGACGTCCGAACCGCCGCCGAAGATGAGCCCGTCGATGGTCTGCGGATCGCGCGGCGCCTTGGCCGTGACCTTGACGGGATGGCCCCCCGCCAGCCAGACCGCCAGCTTCATCGCCCACCATGCCCAAAGGTCGCCGCGCACCGGCTTGGTAATTCCGATCACCGGACGTTTGCGCCGCGGCTTCACCGGCATCGGTTCGACCGGAGCCTCGTCGGGCTTGTATGTGATCTCCGGCGGCAGCTTGCGGTGGCGGACCAGATGGCTGAGGATAAACAGCGCACCCAGGCCAACCAGCGGATCCTTGTCGCTGAGTTCGGACGGCGCGTCGCGGTTGCGAGCCACCGCCTGGGACATGGCATCCAGGACATCCTTCGCCGACGCGGTGGCGCCCAGGGCGGACACCGCGGCCTCCATCGCCCGGACCACCTTGCCCGTCGCCAGATTTTCACGCGCCCGCCGCCAGGCGTCGGCCGCGGCGTTGAGGTGGGGGTCGGAAGCGGCGACGTCTTCGAGCGTCGCCAGCAGCCACACCGCCGGCGTCTTGGTCACCACGCCGATCTGCGGCTCAGGTTCCTCGAAGCGCTTGCCGATGGTCTGGAGATAAAGCAGCCACGGAAAGTCGACGCCGGTTTCTATCGAATGAAAGATGCCGGCCCAGAAGCGGGCATTGACCTCGATGACCTGAGGCACATGATCCGCGTCGCCGTCCCAGCGGAAGTCGATCTCGCATACGCCGTTCCATTTTGTTTCAAGCATCAGCCGCGCGACGGCATCACGAAATGGCTCGGCATCGACCGACTCACGGATGGCGCCGGCGCCCGCCTTGCGGGGATAGGTGGCGATGTTCTTGTAGGCCATCATGGCTTCGATGACGCCGTCGCGCGCCAGGACCCCGACGCAATAATCCTCGCCTTCGGCAAAGGTCTGGATCAGGGGCGGCGGCTCAAAGCCCAGTGCCTGGGTCTGTTCGCGCAGCTCTTCCGGCGTATGGGCGATCGACACGCCGCGGCCGCCGACACCGGTCACCGGCTTCACGACCAGAGGCAGCCGGTCTTCGAGCGCCACCACGTCCTCGGTCGAGCGCGGAGAAAACCCTTGCGGCGCCGGCAGGCCGATGCGCGCGGCCAGTTCGGACAACCGGTCCTTGGGATTGACCATGTCGAGGCTTGCGACCGACGGGGCCGAGATTTTGATCAAAGGCTCAAACCGTTCGCGGTGACGCGCGATCAGCTCTATGTCGCGAAACGCCGGCATGAGGACATAAGGGACGCCGTCTCGCGGCGCGTAGGTCCGCACCGCGGCCTCCAGGTCGTCGAGAAAGTCCGCCGGGCGCGTTTCCCAAGGCGAAACGACAAAGGTTTCGCGCACATGTTTCGAAAAAGTAAGAACTGTCATCGACACGTCGTCGCAGCCGATGACCTCTATGCCCTGGCGCGCCAGCGAGCGGGCGATAACCAAAGCCATCAGGCTGCGACCATAGGTCAGGATGACCCGCCCGACGGGTTTTACGGTCGCCGCGTGAACCGCTCCGCCCTCGCCCTTCCCCAAGACTTTCACCGCTTCTCCACCCAGCCGGACAACAGGATATTTACCTTATGAATACTGCACCTTATGACAATAGTTACGGTGTTGGGCTATAAATTTTCGATGCCGGTCTTACCTGACCGGTGATGCTTGCCGATAGGTTTGCCGTGAACAGGCTGCCCACCACCAAAGTCGCGTTGTTCCTCCTGCTGGCGCTCGCCATGGCAGGCATATTCCTGCTGGCCTGGAGCGCCGAAGACGGTCTGGGCATGATCAAGGCCTGCCTTGTCATGCTGAACGACCTCGAAGCCCGCTATCCGGTAACGGCGGCTGCGCTGTTTCTTATCGCCCACATCGCGGTCGCAGCGTTGTGGCTGCCCATGGAAATCGTGATGATGACCGCGGCCGGCGCATTGTTCGGCTTCGTCGAAGGCGTCATCCTCGCCTCTTTCGGCACCAGCATCGGCGCGACCCTGGCGTTTCTCGAAGCGCGCTTCCTGTTGCGCCGGACCGTCATGCGGCGTTTCGGCCGTCACCTCCAGCGCGTAGACAAAGGCATGACGCGCGATGGCGCCTTCTATCTGTTTTCGCTCAGGCTGCTGCCGGTATTTCCGTTTTTCCTGACAAATGTGACCATGGGGCTGACCGCCTTGCCCGTACGGACCTTCTACCTGGTCAGCCAGGTGGCATTGCTGCCGGCCGTCATGGTCTACGTCAATGCCGGCACGCAAATCGCCGGACTGAACAGGTTGTCGGATATCGTCTCACCGGCGCTGCTGCTGACCCTGGCCGCGGTGGCCCTGCTGCCGTGGGCCGGCAAGGGACTGGTCAAACTCTTCGAGACATTCGCAAGATAGTAAAAGGGAGAGCCCAGCGGGCTCTCCCTTTTTTGTGTCAGTGACGGCCGCCTGAGGTGAAGCGGCCTTCTTCGTCGCGTTGGCGATTGCCGCCCCGCGAGCGACCACCACGGTCGTCATCATCGTCATCGCGCGAACGTGAGCGGGTGGAGCCGCGATCATTATCGTGGCTGTGACGGCCGGCTTCGGCGTGACCTTCCGGGTCACCGAACCAGCCGCGACCCTGACCTGAGCCACCCCGGCCTGAACCACCTTGGCCCGAGCCGCTACGGCCGGAACTGCTGGCAAAGCGACCGTCTTCATCTCGTTCGCGATTGCCTTGCGAGCGGCCGCCGCTACGTCCGCCACGGTCGTCGTCATCGTCGTCGTCGCGCGAACGTGAGCGGGTGGAGCCGCGATCATTATCGTGGCTGTGACGGCCGGCTTCGGCATGACCTTCCGGGTCACCAAACCAGCCACGACCCTTACCTCAGCCACCCTGGCCCGAGCCGCCACGGCCGGAACTGCTGGCGAAGCGGCCGTCTTCATCGCGTTCGCGATTGCCGCCTTGCGAGCGGCCGCCGCCGCGCCCACCGCGGTCATCATCATCGTCATCTTCATAGCGCGAACGTGAGCGGCTGGAGCCACGGTCATTGTCGTGGCTGTGACGACCGGCCTCGGCATGACCTTCCGGATCGCCGAACCAGCCCCGGCCTTGACCGCCCCTGCCGGATCCGCCGCGACGGTCGTCATCATCGTCATTAGATTGGCTGCGTGACGATCCGCGACCGCTGACAAAGCGGCCCTCATCGTCGCGCGCACGGTTATGATAGCCGCGGCTTTGACCGTAGCTGTGCCAATCAGAATAGTCGTCGTCGTCGGAACGAGATCGGCTGCTGGTGAAACGGCCTTCGTCGTCGCGTTCACGGCCACCCTGGCTGCGGGAACCGCGGTAATCGTCGTCGTAATCCTGATCCTGACGCGTGTTGGATTGTCTGGGCATAGTGTCTCCTTTTCCCGCAAGCGGGATGAAATAGACTTCAAGCTTTAGGGCAGAAAAGGGCCCGGCCGCACCGTGCGGAACCAGGCTCAGTTGTGTGGTGATGATGTCGGGTGCATTTACCTGACGATCGGCATTTTAATCATGACCGTGTAAGTTTATAGCCAGTCAGCACAACGTCATCAATAAATATGAGATAAATTTAAATAAAACAGCAATTGTTTCTATTTTTGTTAAGTAGTGCACACATAATCGTTATGAAATAATTGTGACGAAAGCGCCGTTTGCACGCCGCACAAAATAACCTTGTCGTTTTTTGACAATGTGGAAAAGATCGGTCGCCGCTATTTTACGGAAAAAGAGCTAATCTTTCCTGACGCATTAAAGGAGGTCAACATGGCTGCCGATACGACACCCCGCAAGCCTGCGGAAACGCCCCTGATCCTGCCCGCCGACCCTCTGGGCGCCGGCCTGACGGTTATCGACGTCGAAAAGGCTGAGCATTCCAGCAAACACAATAGAAAAACGCCTTTGGGCAACACCACGGCTGAGCCCTACGAAAACGAAGGCTAGGGTCTGTGGACACTTAGCTTAACCACAGAACCTATATGCTTTCTGCTGCTGCTGCCCCCAGCAGGCCGTCCAGCTTCCGCTCCAGTTCGCCGGTATTGAACGGTTTGGCGATATAGTCGTCCATTCCCGCCTGGAGGCAACGCTCACGATCTCCCTTCAGGGCGTGCGCCGTCATCGCCAGGATCGGTATGCGACGCAGGCCTAGCGCATGTTCACGCTCACGGATGCGGCGCGTGGCTTCGAAGCCGTCGATGTCCGGCATCTGCACATCCATCATGATCAGGTCGAACCCGCCGGACTGCCATTTCTGGATAGCGTCGCCGCCACTGGTCGCGACATCGAAATGGTAACCGAATTCCTCCAGTAATGTCGTGGCAACCAGGGCATTTGCCGCATTGTCCTCGGCGAGGAGCACCGTCTTGTGTGTCGGGCGCACAAGGGTATCGACCGGTCCCTCGTCGAACAGGGCAGGGACCCCGACCGTCTTCAGGCGGACCTGCAAGGTGAACGTCGCCCCCTTGCCCTCTTCACTCTCCACAGTCAGGCTGCCGCCCATCATTTCCGCGAGTCGGCGGCTGATCGCCAGACCCAGTCCGGAGCCCCCGAATTTCCGGCTGATCGAAGAATCCGCCTGGGTGAACTGACCGAAAACGTGTTCGATCTTGTCGGCGGCGATACCAATGCCGGTATCGCGAATGCTCAGGTAAACCGACATGCTGTCGCCCTGCGGGGGGCCACCCCATACCTTGACGTCAATCCGTCCGCGCTCCGTGAATTTCACGGCATTGGACAACAGGTTCATAATGATCTGTTTTACGCGCAGGGCATCGGCTTCGAACATCAATCCGCGATCGAGGCGATAGTCGAGGGTGCAGTCCAGCCCCTTCTCGCGCCCCTTGACGGCGTTGATGCTCAGGCATTCTTCGGTCAGCATGAACAGGTCGGTCGGCGACAGATCCAACTCCACACGCTCAGCCTCGATGCGTGCCAGATCCAGCACATCGCTGATCAGCTGCATCAGCGTCTCGGCGCTGTCCTTCATGGTCGACAGGTACCGGGCGTGCATCGAAGGGTCGGACTTGTAATGCAGCATGATATGGCTGAGACCGACTATGGCATTCAGCGGCGTCCGGATTTCGTGCGACATGTTGGCCAGGAATTCCGACTTGGCGCGGCTGGCGCTCTCGGCCTGGATGCGTGCTTCGACCGAGTCCTGGATATCGGTGCAGGTGCCATACCAGATGCTGATGGCGCCCGCATCGTCGCGCACAGGCACACCCCGCGTCTTGAACCAGCGATAGCCTCCGTCAAAGCGCCGCAGACGGTATTCGACGTCATAGTCCGCCCGGTCCGCCAGGGCCGCACGCCACGCCGATATCGTGCGGTCACGATCGTCAGGATGCAGATAGTCCAGCCACTGATCGCCCAACAGGCTGGCGACCGGCGCCCCGGTATAGCGCATCCACTGTTCGTTCATATAGACACTGGCGCCATCGTCGGGACGGGCGACCCAGACCAGTTGCGGCATGGCCTCGGCGAGGCCGCGCCAGCGTTCTTCGCTTTCGACCAGCCGCTGTCCCGCGGCCTTGCGATCCGTGATGTCCTGAAAATAGACGGACAGTCCACCATCGTCGACGGGGTAGATGCGCACGCTGTACCAACGGCTCCACGCCTCGTAATAATTTTCGAAAGCGATATCGATACGCTCAGTCATCGCCGCGCGCAGCTTGTGCTCCAGCTCGGTTCCGATCGCGCCGGGAAGCACGTCCCAGTAAACCTGGCCAATCATATCGTCCGGATCAAGGCCCTGGGCCGACAGCATGCCGCGAGCGGCGGCATTCATGTAGGTGAAACGCCAGCCCGCATCCACCACCTGAAAGCCGTCGGTGATGCTTTCCAGAACGCGGGCCAGCCTTGCCTCGCCTTCGCGGCGCAGGCGCGACAACTGCAATTGCGAGCGCACACGCGCCACAAGTTCCCGTGCGCTGAACGGCTTGACCAGGTAATCGTCGACCCCTGCGCCGAGGGCCTCGACACGCGCCTCTTCGCCGGCGCGCGCGGACAGCATGACGACCGGGATGTCCCGCGTGCGCGCGTCGCGGCGCAGCCGCGCCAGCAGACCGAATCCGTCGAGCTTCGGCATCATCACGTCGGTCAGCACCAGATCAGGCGGATGGGCGACGATCCGTTCCCACGCCGCCTCACCGTCCGCGACCGGCTCAACCTGAAACGCCTCGCTCAACAACCGGCAAACATAATCGCGCATATCGCTGTTGTCGTCAGCCAGGACAAGGCGCGGCGCGTTGGCGGGCACGACGGCGGATGTTTGCGGGTCATCGTCCGGCAGCCAGCGCAGGACTTCGTCGACAAAGGCGCCGGCGCGGGCTGAACCCGCGACCGGCAAGGCCTGTTCACGTAACTGTTCCGGAGGCAGATGCGCCCGGCCGAGCGGCAGACGCACGGTAAACGTGCTGCCTTCATTTAACCGGCTTTGTACTGAAACGTCACCACCGTGCAGCCGGACCAGTTCCCGGACCAGGGCAAGCCCGATACCGCTTCCTTCTATGCTGCGACCGGAAACGCCTTCAACCCGGTGAAAGCGTTCAAAGAGATGCGGGAGCTCTTCTTCAGGAATGCCGGGCCCGGTGTCCCGGACGGAGAACACGACCTGCCCGCCGTCGGCGTGCAAATTAACTTCGACCGACCCGGACAGGGTATATTTGAAGGCGTTGGACAGCAGGTTGAGGACGATCTTTTCCCACATGTCCGCGTCGATATAGGCCGGCTGCGGCAGGGGTTCGACCGATATGCGATAATCGAGCCCCGCCTTGTCCATCGCCGAGCGGAAATTGCTGGCCAGTTCCGCGGTGTAACCCGGCAAATCAAGCGGCTGATAGGTCGCCGTCGCCCGGCCGGATTCTATCCGGGAAAAATCCAGCAGGACATTGACCAGCTTCATCAGCCTTTCGGCATTGCGGCGCGCGACTTCCAGCCGGCCGCGATTGACGGCGTCGAGACCGGGATCGCTGACGGTGTCTTCGATCGGCGCCAGCAGGAGCGTCAGGGGTGTGCGGAACTCGTGGCTGATATTGGAAAAGAAAGTCGTCTTGGCGCGGTCGAGTTCGGCCAGTGCTTCGGCGCGCCGGCGTGCCTCTTCGTATGCCCGGGCGTTGGCGATGCTGGCGGATATCTGCCCGGCGGCAAGCATCA
>CBIHPL010000004.1:0-22803 GCA_966212005.1 uncultured Asticcacaulis sp. | reverse complement strand
GCGATGAACCCCGGCAACGACACAATCAACGGTAACGACGGCAATGACACCCTGTACGGCGCCGACGGCACCGACTCCATCACAGGCGGCAATGGCAACGACTTCCTCAACGGCGGCGGTACCGGCAATGATACGCTGGACGGCGGCGCCGGCAACGACACCATTTCCGGCGCCAGCGGCAATAACCTGATCCTGGCCGGCGACGGCAATGATACAGCGATACTGTACCAGGGCGCGGCCACCGTTTCGGGCGGCAATGGCGACGATCTTTATGTCATTCAAGGGGCGTCGGCGAACATAGAGGACTTCCAGGGCCACGACACGGTCGATGCCTCGGGCGCGACCGGCAACACCTTCCTCGACCTCAGCCTGGCTTCGGCTTCGACCGTCCAGGGCAAGACCGTTGTCTTCAATCCGGGCGGCACGACCTATGCGCCGCTGGACGTCCAGTTCCTGCAGGACCTGACCGGCTCCTTCGGTGACGATATCGCCAATGTTCGCACCCTCGTTCCGCAGATCGTCGATGCGCTCCAGGCAGTGCAGTCCAATATCGGCTTCGGGTTGTCGACCTTCCGCGACAAGGCCGTATCGCCATTCGGCGGCGCAGGCGACTATGTCTACAATCTCGATCTCGGCATCACCAACAGCGAAGCGGCCCTTGCCGCCGCTTACAACGCCGCCACCGCCGGCGGCGGCAACGACACGCCGGAAGCACAGCTCGAGGCCCTGTTGCACCTGGCCCTGACGCCGGGCGAAGTCGGCTTCCGTTCCGGCACCGCGCGCTTTGTCGTCCTGTTTTCGGACGCGCCGTTCCATGTCGCCGGAGACGGCGCCGCGGGGGGCATATCGACGCCGAACGACGGCGACGCCGTGCTTGAAAACGAAGACTATCCGGCCATAGCCCAGCTCAAGGCCGCCCTGGAAGCCGCGAACATCATCCCGATTTTCGCCGTGACTTCGGACGTCACGTCCAGCTACACCGATCTGGTCGCGCAACTGGGCCGCGGCACGACCGTGACCCTGTCGTCCGACAGCTCGAACATCGTGGCGGCCATAACGGCGGGCATCACCACCGTGACCTCGACCGTCATCGAAGACGCCGTCGGCGGCGTCGGCAATGACACCCTGATCGGCAACGCGGTCGCCAACGATCTGGACGGCGGCGACGGCAACGACATCCTGACCGGCAATGGCGGGTACGATACCCTGACCGGTGGCAATGGCGTGGATACGGCCAATTACAGCGGCGAGACCGCGCCCGTATATGTCGAACTCGATCCTGTCTACGCCGGCTTCCAGTATGGGATCACCTATGGCGACGGCACATACGACCGGCTTTACGGCATCGAAAACGCCAATGGCGGCGCGGGCAACGACACACTGCGCGGCAACGCCGGCAGCAATGTCCTGAACGGAAATGCCGGCAATGACGGCATCTATGGCTTGGGAGGCAACGATACCGTCAACGGCGGCGCGGGCAATGATCTGATCGACGGAGGCGACGGCAATGACTGGCTCGATTCGTCGGCCGGCAGCGACACCGCCATCGGCGGCAACGGCAACGATACCTTCTCTATCCACGGCGCCGCGGTGGTGGTCGAAGACTTCCAGGGCCACGACGAGATCGACGCCAGCCTGGCCACGGGCAACTCCTATATAGACCTGACCGGCAACACGACATCGCTCGTCCAGGGGCAGAACGTCACGCTCAATCCGGGTGGCACCACCTATTCGCCGCTCGATGTCCAGTTCCTGCAGGACCTGACCGGCTCATTCAGCGACGATATCACCAACGTCCGCACCCTGGTCCCGCAAATCGTGGATGCGCTCCAGGCCATCCAGAGCAATGTCGGCTTCGGCCTGTCGTCCTTTGCCGACAAGGCCGTGTCGCCCTTCGGCGCCTCGGGCGACTACGTCTATAACCTCGACCTCGGCATCACGACCAATGAAACAAACCTGGTCAATGCCTATAATGCCGTGACGATCAAAAACGGCGGCGACCTGCCGGAGTCGCAGCTCGAAGCCCTGATGCACCTGGCCCTGACCCCAGGCGAGGTCGGCTTCCGTGTCGGCACGGCCCGTTTCGTCGTCCTGTTCACGGACGCGGCCTTCCACGTCGCCGGTGACGGCGCCGCCGGCGGCATCACGACGCCCAACGACGGCGACGCGGTGCTAGAGCTTGAGGACTATCCGGAAATCGCCCAGCTCAAGGCTGCCCTCGAAGCGGCCAATATCATCCCGATCTTCGCGGCGACATCGGGTATCGAAGCCAGCTACCAGACCCTGGTGACGGCGCTCGGACGCGGCACGACCGTGACCCTGAATTCGGACAGCTCGAACATCGTGGCGGCCATCACGGCCGGCATCACGACCGTGACCTCGACCGTCATCGAGGACGTGACCGGCGGCGTCGGCAACGACACGCTGATCGGCAATTCGGTCGATAACGACATCGTCGGCAATGCCGGCAATGACAGCCTGACCGGGGCAGCCGGCAACGATACCCTGAACGGCGGCACGGGCGCCGACAGCATGGTGGGCGGTACCGGCAACGACATCTACTATGTCGACAACACCGGCGACCGGGTCACCGAGAACGTCTCCGAAGGCAATGACACCGTCTTCGCGTCGGTCGATTTCGCCCTCAGCGCCAATGTCGAAGTCCTGACCCAGACCGGCTCCGCCAACATCACCGGCACCGGCAACGGCCTCAACAACCTGATCACCGGCAATAGCGGCGCCAACACGCTTTTGGGCGGCGGCGGCAACGACACGATCGATGGCGGCGCCGGCGCAGATTCCATCAGTGGCGAAGCCGGCAACGATTACCTGGCCGGCGGTATCCGCTGGGACACCATCTACGGCGGTGACGGCAACGATACCATCGACGGCGGTGTCGACAATGACCAGATGTACGGCGGCACGGGTAACGACACCTACTATGTCGACAATACCGGCGACCGCGTGAACGAAAACATCGGCGAAGGTATCGACACAGTCATTTCGTCGATCGATTTCGCGCTGGTGGCCAACACCGAAAACCTCTACCTGGTGGGCGGCGCCCTGACCGGCACAGGCAACAGCCTGAGCAATGCCATCTTCGGCAACGCGCTGAACAACACACTCAGCGGCGCGCTCGGCAACGACACCATTTACGGCGGCGCGGGCCTCGATTCGATCACTGCCGGTGAAGGCGCCGACTTCGTCTACGGCGAAGACGGTAACGACTCGATCGCGGGCGATGCCGGCGCCGACTCGATCGAAGGCGGTGCGGGCAACGACACCATCCTGGGCGGTGAACGCTGGGATACCATCGTCGGCGGCGCCGGTGACGACAGCATCGATGGCGGCACCGAGAACGACCAGATGTATGGTGGTCTGGGCAACGATATCTTCATCGTCGACAATGTCGGCGACCGGACCTACGAAAATGTCGGGGAAGGTACGGACACGACCTATTCGTCGATCGACTGGTCGCTGATGGCCAATGTCGAAGCCCTGGTTCTTACGGGCTCAGCCGTTTCGGGTACCGGCAACGGCCTCAGCAACACCATCACCGGCAACGGCGCGGCCAACAAGCTGACGGGCGGCACCGGTAATGACACGCTGACCGGCGGGGCAGGGGCTGACCAGTTCATCTTCAACGCCGCCGCGACCAACGGACGCGACAGCATCCAGGACTTCGTCCATGGCGTGGACAAGCTGGTCTTCAAAGGCTCGGACTACGGCTTCTCGGCGGGGCATGTGCTCACTGCGGCCCAGTTCACGGTCGGTGCGGCGGCAGTTGGCGCGGCAGCCCAGTTCATCTGGGATGCCGGCACCGACAGCCTCTATTGGGACTCGGACGGCACGGGCGCGGCCGCACGGGTTCAACTGGCCATCTTCGATCCGACGGCAACGCTGACAGCCTCGGACCTGATATTCGTCTAAGGTCGGCATCTACCTGACGAACGAAAGGGCTCCGGCAACGGGGCCCTTTCTGTTCCTGGGGAAAACAGTTGTCCTGCTGTTCCCATGTTCATCAGGATAATTTATTTATGAGAACATATTGCGAACCGAGAACAAATCGAGTACATACATTTCCAACGACGAAAGCGAACGCGCTGCCCTTATTCGAAGGGAATCGTGACATAGGAAGGTTTGGTTATGTCTCAAGCAATGTTGAAACTCGTGGGTAAAAACGACTCTGAAAAGCAACGCGCGCTCGAAGCCGCGCTGGCACAAATCGACCGGGCCTTCGGTAAGGGCTCGGTGATGAAACTCGGCTCGAACGGCAGCGTGGTCCAGATCGAATCGGTATCGACCGGTTCGCTGGGCCTCGACATGGCGCTCGGTATCGGCGGTCTGCCGAAAGGCCGTGTCATTGAAATCTACGGTCCGGAATCGTCGGGTAAGACGACCCTGGCCCTGCATACGGTGGCCGAGATCCAGAAGGCCGGCGGCACCGCAGCCTTCGTCGACGCCGAACACGCGCTCGATCCGGTCTATGCGCAAAAGCTGGGGGTCAATCTCGACGACCTGCTGGTGTCGCAGCCCGATAACGGTGAGCAGGCGCTGGAAATCACTGACACCCTGGTCCGTTCCGGCGGCGTCGATATCGTCGTCATCGACTCGGTTGCGGCGCTGACGCCACGCGCCGAAATCGAAGGCGACATGGGCGACAGCCTGCCGGGTCTTCAGGCCCGTCTGATGTCGCAGGCCCTGCGCAAGCTGACCGGCTCGATCTCCAAGTCGAAGTGCATCGTGGTCTTCATCAACCAGATCCGCATGAAGATCGGCGTCATGTACGGTTCGCCGGAAACGACGACAGGCGGCAACGCACTGAAGTTCTATGCCTCGGTCCGTCTCGACATCCGCCGCACCGGTTCGATCAAGGTGCGTGACGAAGTCATCGGCAACAATGTCAAGGTCAAGGTCGTCAAGAACAAGATCGCCCCGCCATTCCGGGAAGTCGAATTCGACATCCTCTATGGTCAGGGCATCTCCAAGATCGGTGAAATCATCGATCTGGGCGTCAAGGCCGGCATCGTCGAAAAGGCGGGCTCCTGGTACTCGTTCAACTCTACCCGTATCGGCCAGGGCCGCGACAATGCGCGCGACTTCCTGAAAGCCAATCCGGACATGTGCGACGAGATCGAAAAAGGTATCCGCAACAAGTCCAAGGCGCTTGCCGAGGAACTGCTGGGAACACCGGAGCCCGACGCCAACGAAGGCGATGAATCCCTGTAATTACCCCATTCGGCCGGGACGGGCGGTGCCCACACCAAACCTCCGTCCGGACTGACCGAAGAAGGCGCTTCCTGGCAACAGGGGGCGCCTTTTTTGATTCGACTGCGAAAATCCTTGAACGGGCTTTGCGCTTCGGGACGCATAGCTATATAGGCTTCACAAAATTCCCTGTTACCGGAGCGGTCTTTACCCCATGCCGTCGTTAAATCAGATACGTCAGACCTTCCTCGATTATTTTGCCAGGCACGATCACGAGGTCGTCGCGTCCTCGGCGCTTGTGCCGCAGAACGATCCGACCCTGATGTTTACCAACGCCGGCATGGTGCAGTTCAAAAACGTCTTCACCGGCGCGGAAACGCGGCCGTACAAGCGTGCCACGACCTCGCAAAAGGTTGTGCGCGCCGGCGGCAAGCACAACGATCTCGACAATGTCGGCTATACGGCGCGTCACCACACCTTCTTTGAAATGCTGGGCAACTTCTCCTTCGGCGATTACTTCAAGGAACAGGCGATCGAACACGCCTGGACCCTGATCACCAAGGATTATGGCCTCAATCCCGACCGCCTGCTGGCCACCGTCTATATCGATGACGACGAAGCGTTTAACCTGTGGAAGAAAATCGCCGGCCTGCCGGAATCGAAGATCATCCGCATCGCGGGCAGCGACAACTTCTGGTCCATGGGAGACACCGGCCCGTGCGGTCCGTGCACCGAAATCTTCTACGACCATGGCGAACACATCTGGGGCGGTCCTCCAGGTTCGCCGGAAGAAGATGGTGACCGTTTCGTCGAAATCTGGAACCTGGTCTTCATGCAGTTCGACCAGCAGCCGGACGGTACCCGCGTCCTCCTGCCCAAGCCGTCGATCGACACCGGCATGGGCCTGGAACGCGTCGCTGCCGTGCTTCAAGGCGTGCACAACAATTACGATGTCGACCTGTTCAAGGCGCTGATCGGCGCCTCGGTCGAAGCCACGGGCGTGAAGGCCGAAGGCGACAACCTGCCGTCCCACCGCGTCATCGCCGACCACCTGCGCTCGACCTCCTTCCTGATCGCCGATGGTGTCACGCCGTCGAACGAAGGCCGGGGCTATGTCCTCCGCCGCATCATGCGCCGCGCCATGCGCCATGCCTATCTGCTGGGCGCCAAGGAGCCACTGCTGCACCGTCTGGCGCCGACTCTCGTCGCTGAAATGGGCGGCCACTATGGCGAGCTCAGGCGCGCTGAGGCGACTATCGTAGAAACCCTGCGCCAGGAAGAGGAGCGTTTCCGCGTTACGCTCGGCCGTGGCATGAGCCTGCTCGACGAAGCCACGCGCGACCTGAAGGAAGGTGATATGCTCGAGGGCGAGACGGCCTTCAAGCTTTACGACACCTATGGTTTCCCGCTCGACCTGACCCAGGACGCCGTGCGCGCCAAGGGCCTGACCGTCAACGTCGCCGGCTTCGATGCCGCCATGGAGAAGCAGAAGGAACTTGGCCGAAAGAACTGGGCGGGTTCCGGCGAAAAGGCGACGGCGGCCGAATGGTTCGCCATCAAGGACAAGGTCGGAGCAAGCGACTTCACCGGCTATGACGACCTCTCGGTCGAGGGCAGGCTGCTGGCTCTGGTCCGCGATGGCCAAGGTGTCGACAGCGCGCTGGCCGGCGACACCGTCGAAGCCGTTTTCGATCGCACGTCCTTCTACGCCGAAGGCGGCGGTCAGGCAGGCGACACCGGCGAGATCACCTTTGCCGGTGGCAAGGGCCGTGTCCTCGACACGCAGAAGCAGGCGGGCGAACTCTATGTCCACCGCATCGAACTGACCGAAGGCACGCTTAAGGTCGGCGACTCGGTGACGCTCACCGTCGATGCCGAAAAGCGCCGCACGACGCGTTCGAACCACTCGGCCGCCCACCTGGTGCACGCAGCGCTCAAGAATGTCCTGGGGCCGCATGTCGCCCAGAAGGGCCAACTGGTCGATGCCGAGCGCATGCGTTTCGATTTCAGCCATGGCGGTCCGCTGACGGCAGATGAGCTCAAGCGCATCGAGACCGAAGTCAATGCGGTCATCCTGCAGAACGCGCAGGCCAGGACGGAACTGATGGCTCCGCAACAGGCGATCGACGCCGGCGCCGTAGCGCTTTTCGGTGAAAAATACGGTGACGAAGTTCGTGTCCTGACGCTGGGCCACGGCCTGGATGGCTCGGAACGCTACTCGGTCGAACTGTGCGGCGGCACCCACGTCGCCCGCACCGGCGACATCGCCCTGTTCAAGATCGTGTCGGAAACCGGCATCGCCGCGGGCGTCCGCCGCATCGAAGCCCTGACCGGCGAAGCGGCGCGTCAGTACCTGCTTGACGAAGCCAATGTCGCCGAAACGCTGGCCGCCCAGTTCAAGGTGCCGGTGGCGCAGGTCGAAGCCCGCGTCGAAGCCCTGGTCGCCGAGCGCAAGCGCCTGGAGAAGGAACTGGCCGAAGCCAAGCGTGCCCTGGCCGTTGGTGGCGGCGGGAGTGCCGCTGCCGGTCCGGAAGAGATCAACGGCGTCAAGGTTCTGGCCCGCGTCCTTGAAGGCGTCGGCGGCAAGGATCTCCGTCCGCTCGCCGAAGACTTCAAGAAGCAGGTCGGTAGCGGCATCGTCGCGCTGGTCGGCAAGCTTGACGGCAAGGCGGCGGTCACAGTCGCCGTATCGCCGGACCTGACGGCGCGCTTCAATGCCGCCGACCTGGCCAAGGCCGCCGTCATCGCCATGGGCGGGGCAGGGGCGGGCGGAAAGCCCGACTTCGCCCAGGGCGGCGCGCCGGATGATACCAAGGCCGATGAAGGTATCGCCGCGGTCAAGGCGCTGATCTAAAAGATTTCGTTGAACGATATAATATGGCCTGACGCGTCCGCGCGTCAGGCCATATGTGTAAGTACGATTGCCAATGCGGACAAGGTGATCAGGCTTATCACCGTGCCTTGGGCGACGGTGCGGGCTGCGCCTTCGAACCAGGTGCCGTACATCTTCGTCTGGATGAAGACGCTGACGGCGGTCGGAGTGGCGCTCAGGAAAACACAGACCTTGAAGGTCGCCGGATCGACCCGCAGCAGAGTCATGGCGACGGCGACCAGGGCCGGCGCCAGCAGAATCTTGCCGGCAATGGCCAGGCTGCTGATGGGCTCCGGCCGGACCACCATGCGTGGTTCCATCAAGCCCAGCATGCCGCCGAGCGCGACAAGTGCGACGGGTGGCCCCGACCTGCCCAGCACATCCAGGGCATTTTCCACCGGCGGCAGGAACTGAAATCCCGCCACCATCATGATCACGCCGATCAGCCCGCCGATAACAGTCGGGTTGCGCGCCGTGTGCATCAAGGCTTCGCGGTAGGTATGACCGGATGCCTTGGCGAGGCCCGCGCAACCGAGGCTGAAGAGAATCAAAAAGTCGGCCGCGACAACGACCGGCCCGGTATGAACGGCTTCGCTGCCGAACAGGCTGAGCGCGATCGGAATGCCCAGAAAGGCCGAGTTGTTGATATAGGTCGCCATGCCGGCGGCCGTCGCCGCATCGGATGGCGCCTTGATCAGGCGCGCTAACAACATGACGACGACCGCTGCGGCGATCATGGCGGCGACATAGCCGCTGATGGTCGCCGCCATGCCTGCGTCGATGACGGGCAAGCGTGCAAAACTGACCATCAGCCAGCTTGGGAAGCCGATCCAGTAGAAATACGCGCTTAGACCATCCAGCCCCTGGGTATTCAGCCGTTTAAAGCGGACGAGCAGTACGCCCAGACCGATAAAGGCAAAGAAGACGAGAACGCGGATAAGGGTATCGAGCATCCTGACGTTCTAAAGCGCATTGTCAGAGGTGCAAAGCTTTTCGGAAGGGGCCTTCTTATTATTCAGCAGCTTAAAGGGTAACTTCCAGCCTTAATGCGCCGGTGCGGCTTCGGCCGACACAGACGCTGCTGCGGCAGCGGCCTTTTCGGCTTCGATCTCGCCGGCCTTGGGCAGGCCGATGTGGGTGACTTCCCAGCTCATCAAACCCTTACGCTCAAAGGTAAAGATGGTCGTCCCGCGTTCCGGGTCCTTGACTGTCAGGCGCGAACGGTCGAGGCTGAAAAACACGATGCTCGGCATGGGCGGTTTGGCGACGGCGGCCGTATCGAACGTCGGCGCGTCCTTGCCTGCGCCATAGGTCAGGGCCAGGATCGAGCTGGGTTTCAGGTAGGATTCGACGTCGATCGGTTTTTTGACGGGCGTCTTTGCGGCGTTGGGATTGACCAGACCGTCCCACGCCTTTCCGATGCTGTTGGCGACATCCTTGACCGCCTTGCCGGCGGCGCCTGCCGGGTCGTCCATGGCTGAAGGCGGCGGTGCCGGCACGCCTTTGTCGCCAGCTTCGAGCTGGCCTTTCAGACTGGTGCGTACCGAGGTGAAATTGATCAGCTTGGCCAGGGCCTCGACATCCTCCGCCCGCGCGGAACTGCGCACATCATAGAAGGCGATGAGCGGCGAGACACAGAACAGGCCGGCGCCGCCAATCACGACAATAGCCAGGAAAATCCCTAAAACGCGCCCCACGGCATTACCCCTCGAATGTTTCGTTAACCAATCCTAACACGGCTATCGTCTTTTGCGTAGAGCCCAAAGCGATATGCAAAATTGTGCAGCGGCTTTGGCAATATCGCGGAAAAGGCCAAGGCTACTGGCCCTGCCATAGCTCCGGACGGGCAGAAATATAGTCGATATACATTTTCGCGATCGCGGCGTCGTCGCGGGTATTGGGATGATAGCAGCTGCCTTCCTTGCTTGGCGGGACGGTGGCGTAACCGATACGTGCATCGCCGGACGCCTTGATGGCCTCATATACCTCGCGCGTACCGTCAGTATAGTCACCGCGGCCATCCTCCACGGCGACGATCAGGAAGGCCTGCGGGTTGTCGGCGCGCAGACGCCTGACAAAGGCCGTGTAGGTCTTGACGTAGTCCGCCTTGAGCTCGGCCTGGTCCTTCCAGGGTTCGCCGGCTTTCACAGGGCTCGAAAACTCATTCCCTCCGATCCCGGTGATAATGATTTGCGGCTTCCATGGCGACGAATCGGTTTCGGTCCGGTCGTATATGGCGCGAGGATAGAGCATGGGCATTCGATATTTCGGATGCTCGAAGCCGCCGTAGTTGCGCACCATGCCCAGGCCCGAAAAGGCGTTGACGCGATAGGCAGCCTTGAAATGCCTGGCGACCAGCGGGCCGAATCCTTGTTGGGAGTCGGTGGTCTCGAACACCTCGTCCGGAGTGCAGTCGGTATAGGGCGAGGTATTGCCGTAACCGACCGTCAATGAGTCGCCGATGAATTCGATCTGGCGTGCATAGCTGGGGGCGGGCCGGGCGGCGGATGCTTCCGGCACAAAGAAGCCTTTGAAGCGGCCGGTAGCGTACTGGGTTTCGGAACGCTTTTCCAGCCGAACCCTGTGTTCACCGGGGCCCAGATGATCCAGGCGGTATTCCGTCTTTCCCGGCCTTTTCAGAATGGCGACTATCCGGCCATCGACCACGACATTGAGATTGTTGCTTGGATCATCGAATTTCAGTGTGACCGTATCGCCGGTAAAGCGGCTTTCGAAATAGACGGCTGGCCATTGATAGGTCCAGCCGTCGGCGTCTTTCAGCGTCCGCCCGCCGACATGGGTGTCGAGCCTTGTGTCGGCTAGGGCGGGGGCGGCGAGAACGGCCGTTAGCGCTACGAATTTCCACATGGCGGGACTCCCTGTCTTGCGGCGATGTAAGCGGTAACAGCGTAAGATGACAAGCCTGGGATTGGTTAAACCTGTCGTGTCAGCAAACCATGCACGTATTTCAGCTTGGCCTGGATGGCGGGCGTCAGGATGAAGGGATACAGATCGCGCTCGCCCATTGAATGGTGGATCGAATTAAGGGCCACGCTCAGCGGAATCCACACTTCGGCGATCTGGTCGAAATCGAGGATGGTGTACGGATCGAACGCGGCGTGCGTCCGCAGCTCGGCATGGCTGGGTGGCGCCAGCGCGATACCATAGATATGCGCTGTTTCCAGCGAATCGACGATATGCAGGACGTGGGCGAAGCATTCGGCGAAATCTTCCCACGGGTGCGTCGTGGCGTAATAGCTGATGAAACTTTCGCCCCACAACGGTGGCGGCCCTTCCGCGTAGTGCTTCTTGAGCGCCTCGTCGTAATCGATGCGTTCGTCACCGAACACCGCCCGGCAACTGTCGATCTTCCCGGCATCCCGCACCATCTTGTTCCAGATAAAATGTCCGCATTCGTGGCGAAAATGGCCAAGCAGGGTGCGATAAGGCTCGTTCATCATGGCGCGCTGCTGTTCGCGCGTCGGGTCATCGGCCTCGGCGGTGCGAATAACGATCTGACCTTCGTCGTGGCCAATCAGAACAGGCTGGCAGGTTCCGTCCGGAAGGATTTCATCGTCCTTCAGGTCGAAGATCAGTCCCCCTGTTGGATCTTCGGCGCGAGTCGGACGCGGCAGATCCCAGCGCAGGAAGGAGTAGAACAGGAGGCGCTGGGCCTCCGCCATTCGCCGCCAGCGCCTCAGACCCTCTTCTGTCGATGGATCCGGGACCAGCCCGTTGTGCCGGCACGCGACGCAGTAATCCTCATGCCCCTCGGCCGGGACCATCCAGTTGCACAGGTCCCAGACTTCGTTGGCGCAGAAGCGGTAGACGAACTGCTTCTGATCCAGACGGCGCCAACGCTTGCCATCGGCATCCAGCTGAACCGTATGCACGGCCAGGGCCTCGGGGATGAAGGCCAGGCGAAAACCGCAGCTGACGCAGGACCGGTTTTCGAAATAAACGGCATTGCCGCAATTGTCGCATCGAAAAAGGCGCATGAATTCCCTGCCTTGCAAGACCGCGCATCAGCAATGCCGCGCGCGGGGGTAAGGAATCTATGTAGAGAGCCTTATCGCCGTCTAAAGAGCTACTTGCCTCGCCAGATATCCGGCTGGCTATCCAGGAAGGTGACGAGGCTGGCCGATATCTTGCGGTCATCGGCGGTCGATGGGTGCCAGTCGCACCCTTCGAAAGTCAGGCCGTTCATGGGGATAAAGGCGATCCGGGTTTCTCCGCGGGCCTTGAGTTCGTCCAATACCTTCTTCACGTGAGTCTGGATCTCGCCGTTGGCCTGGTCGGTCGCCATCAATATGAAATAGGCATCCGGATTAGTGGCGCGTAAGCCTTGAACGAAAGCCACGTAGCTGGCGACATAGTCCTTTTGCAATTCGTCGCGCGTCTTCCACTTTTCGCCCGGATTAAGCGGCGTGGAGAAGTCGTTGGTGCCAAGCCCGATGACCACGACCTGAGGCGTCCAGTCATCTGCCGCCATATTGCTGTCGAGGATCGAAGCATTTTCGAGATTAATGATATTCGGATAGGCCTCGGGCAGGTGCAGGCCCGCGCTGCCATTATAGTTGCGCACGATGCCGCGGCCGGAAATGGCGTTGACGCGGTAATCGGCATCGAAATGTTTTGCCGTCAAAGGCCCGAAGGCCAGCTGGGTCTGCGTCGTCGCCCACACGCCATCACCCGGACATTCGCGCTTGGACGACGTATTTCCGTACCCGACGGTATAGGAATCGCCGATGAATTCGATCTGGCGTGCGCGCGGCTTGACCGAAAGCACCTCGGCCGCATCGGGCACGAAGATTCCCGTGAACTGCGCCGACGTCCAGGCGGCTTCCGTACGTTTCTCGACACGGACGCTGTGCTCGCTGTCGGTCAGACCATTGAATTCGACCTGGCCGTCCCCCGGCTTGGAGATGGTGCGGACCAGTTGACCGTCAATGAAGATGTCGAGGATATTGACGCTGTCGTTGACGCGCACCGCGACGCCGGTGCCACGAAAACGGCCTTCGAAATAGGTGCCCGGCCACTGGTGCCAATATCCCTGACCAATCGGCGTTTGGGCGACCCGGCCTCCGACGTGCAGCGGCAATGCCTTTTCGGCATAGACGGGCGAGGCGACGGCCAGTGCGGCCAGCGTCAAAAAAAGCGAGTTACGCAAGACTGTTTATCCCCTGGGTTGTACGTCACTATCCCAGTGAAGCCGCAGGGCGTCAATGTCCGATATGTGACGCTCTTATTTCCCCTGCCACAATTCGGAATGGGCCTTGAAATAGCCTGTCAGCTGCTCGGAAATGCGCTTGTGGTCATTGCTGTCCAGATGCCAGTCGCAGCCGTTGAGCGTGAAGCCGTCCAGGCCGATCGTGTCCAGCCGCGTCTCGCCGTTTGCTTTAAGCAGGGCGGCAACCTTTTCGACTTCCTCGGCCACTGTGGGTCCTTCGTATTTTGTCAGCAGGAAGAAGGCCTGCGGGTGTTTAGCACGTAAGCTTTTGACGAATGCGACGAAGGACGCCTCGTAATCGGCTTTGAGCGCGGCCTCGTCCTTCCACTTTTCGCCGGGCTTTACCGGCGTCGAGAAGTCGTTGCCGCCCAGGCCGATGACGATGATCTGGGGCTTCCACGCGTCGTCCTTATATTCGTCCTTCTTGTCGAACAGGATGTAGGGGTGGAGCGCGGGCAGGGGATCGCCGGCAAAGCCGTCATAGTTGCGCACGATGCCGCGGCCCGAAAAGGCGTTGATCTGGTAGTCGGCGTTGAACACCTTGGCGGTCATGGGGCCATAGGCCTGCGAGGTGTCGGTGGTGGCGTGCAGTTCGTCGGGGGTGCACTGACGCTTGCCCGACATATTGCCGTATCCGACCGTATAGGAGTCGCCGATGAACTCGATCTGGCGTTTGCGGGGCTTCGGCGCGGGCAGAACCATTTTTCGGTCGGGAACAGAAAAACCGACAAAACCACTCGCGCTCTGTTGGGATTCCGTCAGCTTTTCGACGCGGATCGTGTGCTCTGCATCCGGCTTGATATCAAGCTCGATGAAGCCGACGCCAGGCTTGCTTTCGGTCTGTATCTGCTTTCCGTCTATATAGACAGCGCTGATATTGATGGGGTCGTTGAAGTTGAGTGCGACCTTGCCGCCTTTGAAGCGAGCCTCAAAATAGACGCCGGGCCATTGATGCTGATAACCGGCAATCGGATCAAACGGCGTTACACGCCCGCCGATATGGACGGGCAAAAGGTGCTGAGGCTTGGCGCCTTCCGCCGGGCGGCCATCCGCGAGGGCGGGAGCTCCCAATGCGATCAGGCTCAGGGCAAAGGCGGCAGCACGCATCGGGTGTTTCCTCAAAGATATTATGTTATTTGGGTGACTATCACTGCGAACAACGTAGTCGTCAATGTCGCCAGACAGTCAATTTCTGTGGCCACTCCCCAACAAAAAGCCGCCCGCGAACGGACGGCTTTTCAGTCTTTAATCAGGGCACCTAAGTGGGAAACATGGTTTCCCCCATGAATTACGCCAGCGCCTTGCTCAGGTTCTCGCTGATCTTGTCGAGGAAGCCCTCTGTCGTCAGCCAGCTCTGGTTCGGACCGACCAGCAGCGCCAGGTCCTTGGTCATGAAGCCGGCTTCGACGGTGTCGATGCAGACTTTTTCAAGGGTTTCGGCAAAGCGCGCCAGTTCGGCATTGTCATCCAGCTTGGCGCGATGGGCCAGGCCTTGCGTCCACGCAAAGATCGAAGCCATCGAGTTTGTCGAGGTCGATTCGCCCTTCTGGTGCTGGCGGTAGTGACGGGTGACGGTGCCGTGGGCGGCTTCGGCTTCCATGACCTTGCCGTCCGGCGTGACCAGGGCCGAGGTCATCAGGCCTAAGCTACCATAGCCCTGCGCGACCGTGTCCGACTGGACGTCGCCGTCATAGTTCTTACAGGCCCAGACGAAACCGCCGGACCACTTCAGCGCCGAAGCGACCATGTCGTCGATCAGGCGGTGCTCGTAGGTCAGGCCCAATTCCTTGAACTTGGCAGCGTATTCGGCGTCGAAGATTTCCTGGAAGATGTCCTTGAAGCGGCCGTCATAGGCCTTCAGGATGGTGTTCTTGGTGGACAGGTAAACCGGATAGTTGCGCTTGATGCCGTACTCGAAAGAGGCGCGGGCGAAGTCGCGGATCGACTCATCCAGGTTGTACATGCCCATGGCGACGCCCGGGCCAGGCGACTTGAAGACTTCGTGCTCGATGACCTGACCATCGTCGCCCACGAACTTGATCGACAGCGTGCCCTTGCCCGGCATCAGAAAGTCGGTGGCCTTGTACTGGTCGCCGAAAGCGTGACGGCCGACGACGATCGGCTGGGTCCAGCCCGGAACCAGGCGTGGGACGTTCTTGCAGATGATCGGTTCGCGGAACACGACGCCGCCCAGGATGTTGCGGATGGTGCCGTTGGGCGACTTCCACATCTTCTTGAGATTGAATTCCTTCACGCGGGCCTCGTCCGGCGTGATGGTGGCGCATTTGACGCCGACGCCGCAGGCCTTGATGGCGTTGGCGGCATCGATGGTGACCTGGTCGTCGGTGGCGTCGCGGTGTTCCATGCCGAGATCGAAATATTGCAGTTCGATGTCGAGATAGGGGTGGATCAGCTTGTCCTTGATAAGCTGCCAGATAATGCGGGTCATTTCATCGCCGTCGATGTCGACGACGGGGTTTGCCACCTTGATTTTGGCCATGTGAGTGTCCTCTCTCCAACGAAGCGCACTTGAGGCGACACACAGGGTTGCTCTCGGCGCTGACGGCGACCGCTATAGACGAAATGACAGCGGGCGCAAATCAGGAAATTTGTGCCTCACTCTTCATTGAGAATGTCACCTAACCTATCCAGCCGTCTTTGCCACAGCGGTCGGCGGGACTTGCTCCAGGCGTCGAGTATATCGAAGCCGGTCGGGTCCAGCCGGCACGACCGCACACGGCCGATCTTCTCGGTTTTGACAAGACCGGCGGCTTCCAGGACGGCGATATGCTGGGCGACCGCCGTCAGGGTCATGTCATAGGGCTGCGCCAGCGCCGAAACGGACATGGCCGTGTCGGTCAGGCGCTCGACCATGTCGCGCCGCGTGGCGTCACCTAACGCTTGCAGGACTTTGCCGGCGTCTGTCATCGATCGCCGTTTAGCACGGCATCGAGCTGTCCGAGAAGCAGCTGCCATCCGTCCTTGCGCATTTCGGGGCCATCCGAGTTCTCGAAGTAGGCGCCGTTGTGCGTGCAGATCAGCCGTGTGCCGTCGCCGTCCGCTTCGAACTCGAATGTCATCAGCGATGCCGAAAACGGCCTGCCGTTCATCATCATGTTCGACCCAGACACGATGCGGCTTTCAGGGATGATGTCGAGATAGAGGGCTTCGGAGGTGATCACCGCGCCCGGAAATGGCGTGGAGGCGTCCATGACCCAGCGCGTGCGCTCCATCCCGCCCAACCGAAAGTCATTTTGATAGTCCCCTGTGTCCTGAGGTGCGTGGGTCAGCCAGCGCACCTTGATCGCGCTGTCGGAAAAGGCGGCGAAGACCTTGGCGACGGGATGCGGATAGGTGGTTTCGCTGACGAAGGTGGCGTGAACGACGGGCATGGAATTCTTCCTTACAATGGTGAAGTTTAAAATTCAGTATCACGATGGGCGATATAGTCAAGTTTAAACTTCAGTATATCCCCGCAAGCGGGGAGAGGGGACTAGATCGGTATGATTTTAGATAGAAGCGATCACACCGATCTAAGTTTCTGCTTTGTCGCGATATTTTAGGCGAAACGAAGTTCGGCGTAGCCAAAACCGCTCACACTTTTGGCTACGCCGAACTTCGTTTCGCCATATCGGTCTAACGTTCGATCTTTCAGCAGCCTCTTCCCTGCCAACTACGCTTCCCCTATAAGCCGCGCCATGAAAGATGCCCGTTCCGCACCGCCGCTTGATCCAAACCTGACACTGCCGTGTGTCATCCTCGATCGTCCGCAACTGGCTGACAATATCGGCGCCGTGGCCCGCGTCATGGCCAATTTTGGCCTGCAGGAGCTGAGACTCGTGGCGCCGCGCGACGGCTGGCCGCAGGAGCGGGCATGGGCGATGTCATCGGGCGCCAACTGGCCTCTGGACGGCGCCCACGTCTTCGCGACCGTGGCCGATGCCATCGCCGACCTTAAGACCGTCTACGCCACTACGGCGCGGCCGCGCGAAACCCACCTGCCGATCGTCACACCGCGCCAGTGCGCAGATCAGGCCTATGCCGAGGCGCAGGGCCACATGAGGGCCGGGCTGTTGTTCGGCGCCGAGCGGGCAGGGCTGGAAACCAGCGACATTGCGCTCAGCCACGCCATCGTCACCATCCCGGTCGATCCGCACTTCCAGTCGCTCAACCTCGCCCAGGCGGTGAACATCGTCCTGTATGAGTGGCGCCTGAAAGTCATGGATGCGCCCAAGGCTGCCTTTACCCAGAACATGGACGAACCGGCGGACCTGAGACACCTGCACGGGCTTTATGGCCATCTCGAAGACGAGCTTGAAAAGGCCGGCTTCTTCTTCCCGCCGGAAAAGAAGGAGTCGATGGTGCGCAATCTGCGCGTGGCGCTGAATCGGGCGCGTATGACCGAGCAGGAGATCCGCACCTGGCGGGGTGTCGTGACCGCGCTCACAAAAGGCCGCGGCCGGGTACTGGCGAAACTGGTACAGGACAAGACCAGAACCTGACGGAATGGGTGACCTATGCGCGCAATAAGGCTGCGCGTTCATCCGGTGTAATCAGGCGCCACTGACCTTCGGGCAGATTGCCGATGCGCAAGGGGCCGATACGGTCGCGATAGAGATCGACGACGCGCAGTTCGCACATATCGCACATGCGGCGGATCTGGCGGTTGCGGCCCTCGGTCAGCACGAAGGTCAGCGATTGCGGGCCCGTCTGCGTCACCTTGGCCGGCTTGAGCTTTTTGCCGTCCAGCTCAAGGCCGTGGCGCAGCCATTTCAGCTTCTCTTCGAACAGCGGTCCGCGCACCTCGACGTGGTATTCTTTCTCAAGCTCGCTGTCCGGCCCGACGATCGCCTTGGCCAGAACGCCGTCTTCGGACAGGATCAACAGGCCGTGCGAATCCTTGTCGAGCCGGCCGACCGGAGCCAGCCTGGAATTATTGTCGGGATAGACGTCGGCCGGACCATAGACATTGGCGCGGCGGATCATGCGCACCGCAGGCGTCTCGCCGGGTTCCGGCTGTCCCGATACGATGCCGACCGGTTTGTGATAAAGGATCGTAAGCTTGGCATCGAGATCGGCCACCCCGCCCTGGTCGAGCGTCAGGGTCTGGCCGGGCAGGATCTTGCGGCCTGCGTCGGTGAACCGCTCGCCGTCGATGCGCACCAGGCCCTGTTCGATCAGGGCATCGGCCTCCCGGCGCGAACAGACACCCGACTGCGCCAGCCACTTGTTGACGCGCACCGGTTCGGAACCGTCATAGATTTTGTTCAGGGCCAAAATGCTCTCCAAATTTATGGCACCCCAATAGCCAAAAACGCATCGGCGCGCTACACCGGCAGGATGGATAACTGCGATCGTTTCAAAGCGTGGCTCGACCGCCGTAGTGAACAGCCGGCTGAGGTCATGGCTGGATTGCACGGCGGCTACACGCCTGTGACCATGGACATGGGCATGGAGGCTGTACCGACGGACGGGCTGGCTGCCGGTGGCTATGACGAGGACCGCGCCATCTACGACAATGCGGCCTTCGGCGCCGGTATCGAAGGCGTCGAACCGCGCACCATTCATCTCGGTATCGACATTTTCGCGCCGGCGGGGACGCCCGTGTTCGCGCCTTGGGACGGGACAATCCACAGCTTTCGGGACAACGCCGCCCCGCTCGACTATGGGCCGACAATCATTCTCGAACACGCCCTTGAGCCGGCCCTGACACTCTTCGGTCTGTTTGGGCACCTGAGCCGCGAAAGTCTGCATGGTCTTACGGATGGCCAGCCTGTCGCGAAAGGCCAGCAGATCGCGACACTGGGGGATCGTGACGTCAATGGCGGCTGGTTGCCCCACCTGCACTTCCAGCTTATCCTGGATATGACCGATCAGGCAGGCAAGGCTTGGCGCGGCGACTTTCCCGGGGTCTTCCGGCGCAGTGAACGCGCAAGCGCGAAACGCATCTGCCCCGACCCGGCGCAATGGCTGGGGATCGCATGAAGCGCGCAATCCTGATCCTGATGACGCTGTCTCCGCTGGCGGCGAACGCCGAGGCCCTTCCGGATGCGGGGCGGGGACAGGCGGTCTTCGCCCAGACCTGCGCCGAGTGCCATGACGACACGCCCGCACAGGAACGCTTGCAGGGGCCGCCGCTGTTCGGTGTCGTCAACCGCAAGGCCGGAGCCGTCAAGGGTTTCGGCTACTCCGACGCCATGAAACGCGCCAACGCCCAGGGCAGGACGTGGAGCGAGGCCGAGCTCGATACCTATCTGGCCGATCCGGAGAAGGCGGTACCCGGTGGCTACATGCCGGTCGCCGTGACGGAAAAAGGGGAGCGCCTGGACCTGATCGCCTATCTCAAGACCCTGGACGTGGCGAAAAAACCCTGAGCTATTCCGGCTTATGGCAGACGGCCTCGATATTGTGGCCGTCGGGGTCACGGACAAAGGCGCCGTAATAGTTGGGATGGTAGTGGGCGCGGATGCCCGGAGGGCCATTGTCCGTGCCGCCCGCCGCCATGGCCGCCTGGTAAAAGGCATCGACCGCGGCGCGGCTTTCCGCCTTCACGGCGACGTGGATGTGATCGTTGGGCTTGCCGTCGGCCAGCCAGAAGTCGGGCTTGTGGACGCCAAAGCCCGTGCCCCACTGGCCATCCATGACCATCTTATAACCCAGCGGTTCGAAGGCGGCGACGTAGAAGGCCTTGCTGCGTTCACGGTCGGTGACCCTGATGCCCATGTGATCGATCATAAGAAAACTCCGCATCCTGTCCTGGCAACGGGATACGGAGTTCTTCGCAAGCGTTCAAGTGTATTTAGAAGCCGAACTGGCTGCGGACGGCAAAGGTGCTGTAATCCTGGTCAAGCAGGCCGCCCGAAGCGTTCATGCGCACGACCTTGACCTGCTGGCCTTGGACTACGAAACGCACCGACGGGTTCAGCGTCCAACCGAGGCCGAGCGACGTGATGTCCTGCTGGCCGCCGCGTACGCGGTCGCCGACAACGGCGCTGCCGATATTGTAGTCGAGATCGAGATTGGCGTAGCGCGCGACCAGCTCGAACGCCCCCCAATGACCGGCCTTCGGATCGAAGTTGTTTTTCGGGACAACGCCGTCGAAAGCGCCGGTGGTGGCATTGTACTTGCGGGCTTCTCCGGTCAGCGTCCAGCCGCCTTCGATGTACCAGCCGGCAAAGCTCGGGTCGGTAACGCCGGCCGCCGGGTTCTTGCGTTCGATATCGAAATTGAAGGCTTCCGCCTGGATGAAGCCTGCGCCCTTCTGGACGGCCAGTTCGATGCCGGTGACCGACAGCGACTCGGCATTGATGGCGCCGGTATCAACCAGGCGCGTGCCGTCGACCCGCAGTTCCGGCCGTTCGCGCAGCTGGACGGCGAAAGGTGTCGCCGAAGCCGCGCCGGCATCGTTCGGGTTGATGACGGATGAATAGTTGAGACCAGTATGCACCAGCCAGTCCTTGCCCTTCAGCGGGGTGCCGGCGACGCGGGCGACAACGCCCAGCTGCTCGTCGAAGCTGGCGGGGACGAAGCTGGATGCCTGGGTGTTCAGCGTCGATACGGTGTTGCCGGTGATGGCCAGCGACCACAGATAGCGGTCGGAGGAATTGAAGGCGGCAACGCCCATGCGGGTGTCGCCCGCGGCGATGCCGCGCGCCATTTCAGCGACTGCCGCGCGTTCCAGGAACGGCGTGTTGCCGGCGCCGGTGGCATCCGCCATGCCGGAGCTGGGGCCGAATTCGCCGATACGCAGCTTGGCCGGTTTCCAGCCATTGTACTGCACCCAGGCTTCGTGGAAGCGGCCGACGTCTTCGCCGCCCGAACCGCCGAAATCCATCCATATGGCGTATTCGAAATCCTTGTAGGCCTTGCCAACCATGCCGATGCGGGCGCGGCGGAAGTTTGTGCCGGAATTGAGGTCCCGCGCCGTGACCGAAGACGGCAGGTTGTCGTCCTGCATGTAGGAGGCAGCGTCCATCTGGAACAGGCTGCGGAAGGTCAGGGTAAAGTCACCCGTGGCCGACGACAGGCTGGCCGTGGCGTTCTTGAAATTGGTCGCGCCGGTCGGAGCCACCGTGGCGGCGAGCTGCTTCGGCGTCGCGGCGGGCGCGGGTTGAGCGGGCGCGGCGGCGACAACCACAGGGGCGGCGGCTTCCTTGTCCTGCAACGCCTTGACCTGGGCGGCCAGGCTTTTGACCTCGGCCATCAGGGCGTCGATCTGCGCCTGCTTGGCGGCGGAATCGTCGTCGTAACGTGCTTTTTGCAGTTCGATCAGGCGCTGGGCCTCGTCGGCAATCTGCTTTTTCAGGGCGGCCTGTGACTGCGCGGCGGGGCGCTTGCCCTTTGCAGCAACGTCGTCACCGCCGGCCAGGGCCGGTGCTGCGGCGCCAAGCGCCAGGGTGACGGCCAGGAGACTTACGCCCGTCTTGACGAATGCGGGCATGGCACGGCGGGAAACGATCGACATTCTGTAATCCTTGACACTTGCTCCGCGTACTGCGGTCGCTCGCAGGATAGTGAATGATATTGCTTAATAAGTACCTTAAGGCACATCCTACCGTTGAGTTTTGACGAAATCTCATTGAAAACACACGGCAAGTTTTATGACATCTTTATGAATTTCCAAACTCTGGTCAGGAGGACAAAAAGCGGGTAGGGAAGGCAAGAGTTTGGAGACCCAGCATGGCTATTGCGCAAAGTGAACTTCAGGCGCGGATCGAAGCTGCCTTTCCCGGTGCGCAGGTCGTCATCGAAGATCTGGCCGGCGATGGCGATCATTACCGCGCCCGTATCGTGGCCGAAGAATTCCGTGGTCTGCCGCGCGTCCGCCAGCATCAGCTTGTCAACAAGGCCCTGGCTGACCTTCTGAGCGGGCCGTTGCATGCCCTGGCGCTGGAAACGCGCGCGCCGGAATAATGGCGGTTATCGCGCTTAACTCTGAGAATGTCGCGCTGTTCCGTGCGGCGATGGCGCTGTTCGGCCGCGCCTTTGACGATGCCGGCAGTTATCAGGGCGCGCCGCCTTCGGACGACTATGTCCGTGGCTATCTTGGTAATCCGGGTAATATCCTGCTGGTGGCGACCGACGGCGACGAAGTGACCGGCGCTCTGGCCGCCTATGTGCTGCAGAAGTTCGAACAGGCGCGCAGCGAGATCTACATCTATGACCTGGCCGTCGATGAGATCTGCCGCCGCAAGGGTATCGCTACGGCTCTGATCGAGTACTTGAAAGCTATAGGGCGCGAACGCGGCGCCTATGTGATCTATGTCCAGGCCGACTACGGCGACGATCCCGCTATCAATCTTTACACCAAGCTAGGCGCGCGCGAAGACGTCATGCATTTCGACATCGAGCCATAGCTTTTCCCTTCTCCCCACGCAGAGGGGAGAAGGTGGCTCACGTTAGTGAGCCGGATGAGGGGGTGGTTCCGCGCGGACAAGGCCCCCCACCCCCACCCCCCACCCACACCCCGGGGGGGGGGGCGGGTGGCGGTATT
>CBIHPL010000003.1:0-23017 GCA_966212005.1 uncultured Asticcacaulis sp. | reverse complement strand
CGAAGTAACAGTCCGGCTGTCCTGCCAATAGGTTTGAGCTGCCGTCGCAAAATCGTCGGCCGCTTCCGGTGTCGTAAATGCCGACTTCGGGATGATGTACGCGCAGTTGCGATTGGTAAAGATAAGGATGGTGTTGCGTGTGATATGGACCCGGTGAATCGCGCTCCACTTCATCGTCACCTGCGTACCCAGGGCCGAACTCACAATCTCGGCCGATGTAATATCGGTGGTCCGCACCGTCATTCGTTGCTTGCCGAGGCCGAGCGTCAACAACGTGGCAAACCACGAAACATTCGGCATTGCTTTGAAATAAATGGCCGTGGCAAATACAACCGTGGCGAGGAGAGTGGTCGACTTAAAGCGACTCGGATCACCTAGCCACGTGATGCCCGAAATGATTGCGGCGACGATCGCCGCGCCCAGCATTTTCTGCCAGGTAAAGAAATTCCCAAAAATCCACGCAATCATAAAATCGTTCAGATTTCGAATGTTGTAGCGATATTCAACCCTGCGAACTTGACCCGTCATATCAGATCTCGATCAGCACGTCGGGCAGTTCGTTGGGATTGCTGGCGTCGGGCGGAAAGTGCGCGGCCAGAGCAACGCCGCAGGCGGCGACCGCTTCGACGAAGCCGGTCGTCAGGTCCCCGGCCTTGATGTTCTTTAAGAGCACCGCCACCGTGTCGTTCCACACGGCCTTGTCGACTTTTGAATAGATGCCTTCATCGGCGATGACGTCGACGAAGTGTTCTTCCAGCGCGCAGAAGATCATGACGCCGGTGCGGCCGGCGGTCAGGTGCAGGCCACGGGTATAGAACTGCTCCATGGCCTTTTCGTGCGCCTTCTTCAGTCGCGTCGCCTTGGGTGTCAGCCACACCTTGAGCGGGGTGGCATTGATGACCGTCCAGGAGACGGCGAATACGATGACCTGGAGGCCGGTCAGGCCCAGCGCCGTTTCCCAGGTGACATATTCACCGCTGACGCCGATGGTGTTCCACCCGAGCACCCGGCTCAAAAGCGGTTCCAGCCATTCGTGCGGCATCAGGCCGAAGCCGGTGGTCACAAGTGGCGCCAGCAGTGCCAGGGCCGCCGCCCAGCCGATCGGCGTGGCGCTGTAGTCCAGTGCCTTGGCGCGCACCACGCAGGTGATTTCGCCCGAGGTCGTGGTTTCGGCCTGGGCAATGGCGGCATTGACGCGGGCGTGATCGATTTTCAGTTTTGTCATGTCCGCTTCCCCTACCAGCTACCCGATGCGCCGCCGCCGCCGCCGGAACCCCCGCCGCCGGAAAATCCTCCGCCGCCGAAACCGCCTCCGCCGCCGCTCCAACCGCCACCGCCGCCACCCAGGACATTGCCGAGCAGGAACCACGGCAACCAGCCGCGCGAGAACAGGAAGAAGATAATAATGATAAAGATGATGACGCCGAGCGGCAGGCCGCGTTCATGGCGTTCGGGCTGCACGACGGCCGCCTGTTGCGCCTTCTCGATGGCGACATTACGGTCGATCGACAGTTGCTGGATAATCGCATCGGTGCCGGCTTCGACGCCGCCGTCATAATCGCCAGCCTTGAACTTTGGCAGGATGTCGCCCTGGATGATCATGCTCGACATGGCGTCGGTCATGACCGGTTCCAGGCCATAGCCGACTTCGATCCGCACCTTGCGCTCGTTGGGCGCGATCAGCAGGATCAGGCCGTTGTCCTTATAGGTCTGGCCGTTCGAGGCCTTGACCTTGCCACTTTGGCCGACACCCCAATGGCGCAGGAGTTTGTAGCCATACTCCTCGATCTCATAGCCTTGCAGGCTGTCGAGCGTAACCACGACCACCTGGTCGGTAGTCGTGTCTTCAAGGCCCTTTAGCTTGAGTTCCAGGTCCTGTTCGGTGGCGTCCGAAAGGATATTGGCCGTATCGACAACGCGCTTGCCGCCATGATCCGGGAACTTCGGATCAGCCAGGGCCGACGTGGCGAGCCACGCCAGCGCAAACGCGATCAAGGCCACCCAGTGCAGGCGGGTTTTATGGATAGAAAACGCCGTCATGGCTGAGTGGCCTTGTCGTTATAGAGACTGTTAGTGAGCTGCGGCAGGCGCCGGAGCGGCCGCAGGGGCTGCCGGTTTCGCACCGATGTCGGAGAAGTCGACGGTCGGGGCATTGGCGGCAGCCGGCGTGGCTTGGAAGTATTCCATCGGCTTCGACGATCCGTACATTGTCTTGGCCCAGATGATGGTCGGGAAGGTGCGCAGGGTCGTGTTGTAGTCCTGGGCGGCGGCATTGTAATCGCGGCGCGCAATAGCGATGCGGTTTTCCGTGCCTTCCAGCTGGCTTTGCAGCGACATGAAGGCGGCGTTCGACTTCAGGTCCGGGTAGCGTTCCTGGATGACCATCAGGCGGCCGAGCGCAGACGACAGGCCGTCCTGGGCCTGCTGGAACTGCTGGAACTTGGCCGGGTCGGAAATGGTCGAGGCATCGACAGTGACCGAGGTTGCCTTGGCGCGCGCTTCAATGACCTGCGTCAGGGTGGTGCGCTCCTGCGCGGCGGCGCCCTTTACGGTCGCGACCAGCTGCGGCACCAGATCGGCGCGGCGCTGATACTGGTTCTGGACTTCCGACCACGCGGCCTTGCCTTTTTCTTCCTTGGTCGGAATGGTGTTGACGCCGCATCCGGCCAGACCGAACGCAAGCACTGCGCCGGCGGCAAGGCCGGTCACGAGACGAACAACCCGCTTCGAAATCATGTAGGACTCCCTCTGTGATCCCATCGCCAGAGGGCATATGATACGCCCCCCGCGCAATCTATGTGGTGGGTCATAACCCATTTTGGAAGGGCGAGGAAGGGGATGGTTAAAATCGGGCTTTTTAGCCGCCGCCTTGCGACGGCCGTGACGACCTGGCCCGATGCGGCCGGATGGCGGTTTTGCGTCATCGTGTCCCTTCTGGCGCTGGCGGCTATTGGCGCCTTGGCCGGGGTATCGGGGCTTGTGCACTGGCAGCCGAATTTCGCCAACTGGCCCAGGCGACTGGGCATGATCCTGATCGTGCCGGCCTTTACCGAGGAAGTGATCTTTCGCGGGTTTCTGACGCCGACGCGCGGAGAGGGCGGTCACGAACGGCGGTGGCTTGTCGGCGGTATTCTGGCCTTCGTGGTGTGGCATGCCGTCGAGGCACTGACCTTCTTGCCAGGCGCTGCGTATTTGTTCCTGAGGTGGGATTTTCTGATGTGCGCCGGAATGCTGGGCGTGGCCTGCGCGATCATGCGCTATCGCACGGGGTCCTTGTGGCCGGCGGTACTGCTGCACGCGGCAACCGTCTTTGTCTGGCAGATGCTCCTGGGCGGACCCGGCGTCGCCCGTCTCATGGCGGCATGAACAAGGCGGAGCCCGCGGGGCTCCGCCTTGTCCGGTTCAGGCTTTTCTAAATCGGTATGATTTTAGATAGAAGCGATCATACCGATTTAAGCTTTTGCTTCATTTCGCCATATCGCTCTAGCCCCTCTTGGGCTTGCGGCCCCAGAGGTGTTCCCATTTCCAGCCGGTCAGGTCCTCGACGATCCGCTTCGATTCGTCGGACTCCGGTTCGGTTTCCCCGGCGCGCAGGCGCTCGACCTCATGGACCAGAACAGCGTGGGTCCTGGCGTTCAGCTTGAAGTTCCACGATGCCCAGGCGCCCAGCACCATCATCAGGATTGGCCCACCGACAAGAACCAGCACGATCGTCTGGATGGCCTGCGGCGTCTGCGCCACAAATTCGGTGGCTTCCTTGGGCGTGGCGACATAGCCGCCGGCGTCGATGGCCCAGCCGGTGGCGACCAGCGCCGCCGACTGGGCGGCCTTGCGCGTAAAGGTCATGACACCGGCAAAGATGCCTTCGCGGCGCTGGGCGGTCACGGCCTCATCGACGTCGGGCAGATAGTTATAAACCGACCAGGGCACGAAGTTGAGCGTACCCCGGCCGAGGCCGGCCAGGATGATCGGCACGAACAGCCAGAAGATGATGCCGAAGGTCGACTGGCTGAAGGCGCTGAACAGGTCGCCATTGAGCGGCGCCAGACCTGCGGCGAAACCGGCCGGTTGCGTCAGGTAGAAGGCGGCAAACAGCAGGACCGCAGCGATGACGAAGCCAATGGCGATGCGATAGGCGAGCGTCGGTCCGGTGCGAATGACGACCTGGATGGCGATCATTACCGAGACCAGCTGAGCGATGTACATGGTTGTCATCATGCCGGCAATCATCGACGTCGTACCGTCCTTGGTCATGGCGGCACCCGCCGTCAGCACGGTGGCAACAAAGATTGGCAGGGCAGTGTTGAAGATATCCTGCGACAGGTAGCCGCCGAGATAGATGCTGAGGTGCTGGCGGAAGGCCTTGAGCCGCAGGGTCGAGAACAGGTCGCCAAACATCTTGAACGGAATGAGCAGTGCCGTCTTCAACGACAGGCGCTCGCCCTTATGAGCCAGTTCTTCTTCGCTGTAGGGGCGTTCCCACGAAAAGATCACGACCAGTATGACAACCAGAGAGAACAGCGCGCCGAAGATGGCGGCCATTATCAAAAAGGTGTCCGGCGAGTTCTTGCCACCAAAATTGTCGATTATGAATTTCGGCAGGTAGGAGGCCAGGATGGCCGATGACTGGGCAATGATCATCCGAGCGCCGGCGAACCTGGCCTTCTGCTTGTAATCCTTGGTCATTTCCGCAGCCAGGGTTTCCCATGGGATGAGGAACATGGTGTAGACGAATTCGAAGAAGATGAAGGTCAGCAGGTAGTACCAGAAGGTCTGGCCTGTCACGAAGATCAGCGCGAACGAAGGCAGCAGCGGTATGGTCATCATCAGGAAAATCTTGCGCCGCCCGATCTTGCGGCCGATCCATGTGTGACGCAGATTGTCGGAAATATAGCCGATCAGCGGACAGGTGATGGCTTCCAGCAGGCGCGGCAGGCCGAGGATCATCCCGGCTTCGACGGCCGAGAGGTCGCAGAAGGTCGTGAAGAAGTAGAACAGCCAGCCAGAGATGACGGCCTGCGCACCCGCGCCCAGCAAATCGCCGGAGCCCCAGCCCCAGTGATTGACCCAACTGATTTTACGCTCCGCCACTGGCGTCACTCCCCTTTATGATTTCTCCTCCCCATTTCATGGGGAGGTGGCGCGCTTGTCGCGCCGGAGGTGGCGACTCGGACAGAAGCCCCTCCACCGCTTTGCGGCTTAGATGAATCTGTACATGAACTCCGTCATGGTCAGCAGCGCCATGGCCTGGCCGAACGGCATGCTGGTCAGCGGAATGTCCTTGTATTCCTGGATCGAGTTGAAGACCGGCGTGCCGAACGACACTTGGGTCAGCTCACCGGCGTCCGAGATGTGCGCGCGGACGGCGCGGGCGCCCATGAGGCCCAGCTCTTCGTAGTCGCGCGAGATATAGCCCTTGCGCACCGCCTTGAGGATGCCATAGGCGAAACCGGCCGAAGCCGCCGCTTCTTCATACGATGTCTCGTCATCGAGAATGGTGCGCCACAGGCCCGACGGCGCCTGAACCTTGGCCAGGGCAGAGACCTGGGCTTCCAGCGTGTCGATCAGGAACTGACGCACGGCGTCGTCCTTGGGCAGGTCCAGCAGCTCGATGAATTCCGGAATGACGATCGTCACCCACGAATTGCCGCGGCCCCACAAGGCGTTGGCGAAGTTGTGGCGGCCGTCGAAGGTCCAGCCGTGGTACCACAGGCCGGTCTTGCGATCGGTCAGGTACTTGATGTGGATCAGGAACTGACGCTTGGCTTCTTCGACATAGTGCGGGCGGTTGAGCAGCAGGCCGATCTTGGCCAGCGGCATGACCGACATCATCAGCGTGTCGTCCCAGAGCTGCTGGTTGTTGACGCTGTTATAGACGATGTGCTGGAAGCCGCCCTCTTCGGTGCGCGGCAGGTCGTTCATCACCCACTCCGCCCAGACGTCGAGATAGGGCAGGTAGCGGCGGTCGCCGGTGCGCTCATAGAGGTAGGCCAGGGTCAGGAAGGGCGCGACCGTATTGATGTTGCGCGACGGCATGCCTTCCTTGAAACGGTCCTCGAACCAGTTGACCATGATGTCCCAGGTCGCCTGGTCGCCGGTCATCTCCCACACCTTGTACATGCCGTAGAGGCCGACGCCGTGGGTCCATTCAAAGCCATGCCAGCTCTTGGTGTCGATCACACGGCCGTCTTCGAGACGCAGCAGGAACTTGCCGTCTTCGTCGCGGATATTGACCAGGTTGTCGATCAGACGGTGCGAGGCATCGAGGATGTCGTTGCGATCGGCGCCCAGACTTGCCGTCTGGTGACGCAGCAGCGGATGGATGCGGTCCGGATTGGGCGGGGTAAGGATCTGATTGTTCATCTGGGTCTTGGGGAAGGGGACGTTCATGACTGTACTTTAACGTTGCAGGTTGGACGGTGACGGCACGATCTCGAGCGGCACGCCGCCGCGCACCGCGTTCAGGACCACCAGCCTGATCGGTTCAAGCGCGTTCTCGGGCTTGCCGTCGGAGGTGATGGCAAGCGCGATGGTGTTCTTGCCAT
Source organism: uncultured Asticcacaulis sp. (assembly GCA_966212005.1). Classification (GTDB taxonomy): domain Bacteria; phylum Pseudomonadota; class Alphaproteobacteria; order Caulobacterales; family Caulobacteraceae; genus Asticcacaulis. The sequence continues at coordinate 16,472 of CBIHPL010000003.1, read as the reverse complement.
TGGGGTTCAGGATGCCGGCCGGCAGGACGAAGGTGCGTTGCGGGCCGATATGCGAGATGAAGTTGCCCATGTTCCAGCCATTGACAAAGATCAGGGCGCGCATCTTGGGGGCCGACTGGGGCTTCGAGGGATCACCGAATTGCAGGCCCAACTGGATGTCGTGGCCCTTGGGCAGATCAAGCGGCAGTTCGGCCTTTAGCCAGTAGGTGCCGGCCTGCGCCGGGGCGTCGGTCGGCTTTGCCGGCGTCCAGCCTGTGGTGTCGGGCTTTGCGCCGTAGGGCAGGTGCCAGCCGACACGCTCGCCGTAGAGGCCGCCATTGTTCATCGGGCCGCGCGCTAGGTCGGCAATGCGCTCGCCGCCCTTGTTGCCCTGGATCTTCCAGGCGATCGGCGTCTTGGCGACCGGATTGGCCGCGGGCGAACCCGACAGAATGGCGCTGATCAGGCCGCGCGCCTCCTTGTGCTCGTCGTCGGCCGCCAGGTCCCAGTTGTGCGAATTGTTGCGCACCATGACCGACAGCACGTGCGGGCCCGGCTTGAGATTGGCAGGCAGGGTGAACTGCGCCTTGGCGGTGGTTTCCGGGCGCGGCTTGCCGCTTGGGACTTCCGACTGGCCGATGAACTGGCCGTCGAGCCAGGCTTGCAGGATGCCCGAACCGCCGCCGCCATAGTGGACATCAAGCGTCTGCGGCACTGTGTGGGCGAACTTCTTGCCCGACTTCACCTCGAAACGGCCGCGATACCAGACGTCGCCGTGGTGGAAGCCGTACTGGCTCATGTCGAGCACAGGCTCACCGGCCGGCGGTGCGGTGTTCTTGGTGGCGGTGGTGGTGGTCAGGTCGGCCTTGCGCCAGTCGCTGTCGTCGAAGTCCGGCCTGGCTTCGGGCGAGTCGGCGCGACGCATCCATTGGATGTTCATCAGGTCCGGCAGGGTGACGGCGTCGGGTCCCGGCACCGCGGCGGACGTGAAGCTGCCGTCGGGATTGGCGGTGAAGGTCAGGGGCTGGCCGTTGAAGGTCAGGGCCGTGAACGGCTTCGGCGACCAGATGTCGATGGGGCTGTCTGAGGACGTATCGCCGGTCAGGGCCAGGGTCGTGCTCTTGAATTCGGCCTCGCGGATCAGCGCGCCGGTCCGTTGCAGGACCGCGCCTTCCGGCGTCTTTTGCTGCCAGAACTGCTGGCCGGCCGCATCGTCGCCGAGGAAGAGCAGGAGCTCGGGCTTGCCCCCGCCCGAGATACGCAGGCGGATCAGGCCGTCCTGCTTGTAGTTCAGACGCAGGTCACCGCTTTTCTTGTCGTATACAGTCGTAGCCGCGCCGCTAAGTACCTCGACCTTGGGCTTTTTGGCGTAGCGCAGCACGGTTTCACCGTCTTCGCCCGGACGGCCGGTGAAGATGGCGATGTCGCGATTGCCCTGTTGCAGGTGGGTTTGCAGGTCCGAGGTCGAATAGACCAGATGCTGACGTTCCAGTGCATAGGCCGCGACCATCATGCGCGCGTCCTGGCCGACCAGGCGTAAGGATCCGGCCTGCGGCAGCCTGTAGGTGCCGTCCTTCGTTGTCAGGGTGAAGCCGAAATCGTCGGTCGTCACGGCGTTCGACGGATTGTGCAGCGCGAAGACGATGTGGCCTTCGCCACCGGCGCCGACGCTGTGGATCAGCTGGACATTCGGGTTGGTCGAGGCGATTTCCGGGCCCTTGTCGAGGTGGGTCAGCAGTGGCCGTGCGGCCTGGGCAAACTGGCCCATCTGCTTCATCTGCCAGGCTTTCGGGCGCAGGCGGCGGGCTTCGTCGATGCCGGCGCCATAATCATAGGACGTAAAGACCACGCTGGCGGGCAGCCAGCCCCACGATGTGCCGCCCGCGCCCATATAGACGTTATGGATGGTCAGGCCGTTGACCAGGCTGGAGCCATAGAACAGGCGCTGATATTCCGAACCGATACGTTTCGATGTGCACTCATAGGTGCCGACGCTGCCCCAATAGTCGAACCAGCCGCTGCCGATTTCGGCCGCGAAACCCGGTGTGTTCGGAGAGGCCAGCGCGCCGACCTTGGTGATGCCGTCGGCTGCAGGCTTTGGCACACCGTGAATGCCCCAGTTGGGCACGATGTTCGGCTTGCCGATCTCGGCCTTGTCGGTGCAGCTGCCGCCCGGATAGCCGTCGAAGGCATAGAGATCGGTCGGCCCCTGCACGGCCCACGGCGCGGTCGAGCCCGGGGGCGTCCAGTTGGGCAGGCGGCCGGCTGAGTTGTGGAACAGCGGCACGGTGATGCCATCGGCGCGCGCCTTGTCGGCCAGGTACTGCATGTAGCGCTTGCGGGCATCGGACGTGTCGCCCAGCTCGTTCTCAAGCTGGAAGGCGATGACATTGCCGTTGCCGGTCGTGACCTGATGGCGGGCGACGATGGCGTTGATCTGGGTCTGCCATTCGTCGACGGCGGCGATATAGTCCGGGTGGTCGGTGCGCGCCAGTTCCGGCTGACGGTTGAGCCAGCCGGGGAAGCCGCCGCCCGTCAGCTCGGCGTTCACGTAAGGACCCGAACGGATGATGATATAGAGGCCTTCTTCCTCGGCCATCCGGATCACGCGTTCCATGTCGCGGATGCCGGTGAAGTCGTAGGAGCCCTTTTCGCCGGTGTGATAACCCCAGTCGAAATAGAGGCCGACGCCGTTATAGCCGGTGGCCTTCAGCTTTTGCAGCAGGTCGCGCCATAGCGATGGTGAGGGCAGGCGGAAAGGGTGGATTTCGCCCGACCAGACATTGATGCGTTCGCCGTCGACCATCAGCGAATACTTGTCCCAGGTGATTTTCTTGCCGGGGTTTGGCGCGACGATCGCGTCGATGCGCTTGGTCGGCTCAGTGATGACGGTGAAATGGCGGACCGCGCCGGACACGCCGCCCAGCTTCTGCTTCGGCGTCCAGGTCTTCAGGCCATCGAAGCTGTCGGAATACCAGTAGTCCTTGCTGCGATATTCGTCGAAATAGATACGCCAGCCGGAGCGGCCGTCCTTATCCTTGACGGGCGCCAGGGCCGGGCCTTCGATCCAGTCGCCCCAGCCGGCCCAGTTGCCGGTCTTTTCGATCGTCCACGGACCGGTCAGCGAGGTGGCGGTCGCCAGCTCCAGCGTCTTGTCGGTCTCGTTCTTGGTGATGGCCAGGTAGCGGTCGCCATCCTTGATCGTAAAGGTGTCGATATGGTTGTTTTCCAGCCCCTGCATTGGCTGGGGCGCGGTGAAGTTCGTCAGGGTGGTGTCGGTCGCGGTCAGGACGTGCGGCGCGAACGGCCCCTTGGTGCCGCCTTTGGACAGCGAGACGACGATATGGACCTTGCCGTCCGTGTCGCGGAACCATTCCGGCGCCCATACATTCGTCAGGCCGGGCAGGTCGATGGTCACGTCCTTGAGGTGTTCCCACGACCGCAGGTCCTTGCTGCGCGCGACACCGAAGGTCTGGCCGTCCCAGCCTGTGGTATAGACTATATAGTAATAGCCGTCGTCGGCGCGCAGGATGGAGGGATCGCGCAGCAGCCCCTTGGCGGGCTTATAGGTTTCGACCGCCAGGGTGGTGAATGTCGCGCCGTCATTCGAGGTGAACAGGCTGAGCGAATTCTGCGACGTCGCGTTGAAGGCCGACATCAGCCAGGTTGTCTCACCCTTCTTCGATTCTACAGGTATACGGCCGCCCGGCACGGCGGCGCCGGCCTTTTGCTGGTTGGTCAGGCCCAGCGTGTCCATGAAGGCGTCGCCACTTTGCGTGCCGTCCTGCGGGCTTTGGGCGCTGGCAGGTGAAGCCGTCAGGCACAGGACTGCCGCCAGGGCCATCAGGCTCACGCGCGCATAGCCTTGACGTTTCATTCGCATCCCTGCCTCACATGATTTCGTTAATTGAATTTGACATTGACAGTGTGGGATATCAATGAAAAATATCAACATCAATCACAAATATCGCGGTTTGCGCATATAAAGGCCCTTGAATCGATCATGTTCGATCAAAAATGTCTGGCCGCGATGGCGGCACTTCTCATGACGGCAACCGGCGCGACGGCGCAAACTGTTAACGATCCCGCGTTCGTCAGCCCGGCCGCTGCCAAACCGGCGTCGCCGGCCAGCTCGAAGCCTGCGGCCCCCGGTGATTACGAGGTCACGGTCGCGCTTCGTGGCACCGGTGCGTCAGCGGCCATCTGGGCCGAGGATCGGCGGCTGATGACGGCGCCGGTTGCGCTCAAGACGGGCGAGACGAAAAGTGTCAAGGTCATCGTCAATGTTCGCAATCCTTACCTGGCCCAGGCGGAGCAGGACGCGACCAAGGGGCCCAAGGTGGGGCTGCGTGGGACCGAAGACAAGGATTTCAACTGGGACGACCAGTTGACAGTGCGCGTAACCGGCGGCGAACTCACCGGTTTCGAGATTGCGCCGGTCACTGCCCGCCGCATTCTGATCGCTGGCGACAGCACGGTCAGCGACCAGAACGGCAGCGACTATGCGTCGTGGGGCCAGATGCTGCCGCGCTTCCTTGATGCGAAGCTGTCGGTTGCCAACCATGCCCGCAGCGGCGAGACGATGAAGTCGTTCGTCACCTCGCTGCGCTGGGACAAGTTGCTAAGCGAATTGCGCTCAGGCGATGTCGTCCTGATCCAGTTCGGGCACAACGACGAAAAGAAGCAGTGGCCGCGCACCTATGCCGCTGCTGATGGCGCCTATCCGGCGTGGCTGAGTGCGTTCGTCGCCGATGTGCGCCAACGTGGCGGCCAGCCGGTCCTGGTGACGCCGGTGGCGCGCCGCAGCTTCAAGGACGGCAAGATAGAGAATACCCATGTGGGTTATGACGCCGCGGTGCGTAATGTTGCGAAGTCGCTGAATGTCCCGCTGATCGACCTGACCGAAAAGACGACGCGGATGTACGAGACGCTGGGGCCGGACGTGTCGCCGCTGGCCTTCGGCAATAAGGGCGCGGACAAGACGCATCATAATGCCTATGGCGCCTACACGATCGCCTGTTACGTCGCACACGATCTGACGGCCTTCAAGGACCTGAAGGTGGGAGCGGCTGTCGACATGCCGGCATGCCTGCCCGACAAGCCGCAGGACCCGAAAACTTTCACGATCAAACTGCCCGAATAGAGGTTTTTACCCATGCAGATCCACGCCTTCACCATGCAGCTCAAGCCAGGTTTCGAGGCCGAGTATCAGCGCCGCCACGACGAGATCTGGCCGGAGCTGGCGGACCTGCTGCACGAAGCCGGCGTGTCGGACTATTCGATCTTCCTCGACGAAAAGTCGCTGGTGCTGTTCGGGGTTCTGAAGCGGACCGACAATCATACGATGGATGATCTGCCGAACACGCCGCTGATGAAGAAGTGGTGGGCCTATATGGCCGACATCATGGACACGAACCCGGACAATTCACCCGTCGCCGTACCGCTGAAGCCGGTGTTTTACATGGCGTGAAGGGATCAGGTTCGGCCTGCCCGTTCCTGGCAAAGCAGCAGGACTCCCAAGGCGATCTCATCAGGATCACGCATGATCTCGATAGCTGGAATACGGATCGTCTCGATGCCTTGGCTTAGCAGCCAGGCATCGCGAACTTCATCTTTCCTGATTTGTGCGTCAATGGTGTGGATCGAACCGTCTACCTCGATAGCCAGTTTGGCTTGGGCGCAATAAAAGTCGAGGACATAAGACCCGATAGGGTGCTGGCGACGGAATGTAATGCCGTCGTTATCACGAACTCTTAGCCGCACCCACATACGCGCTTCAGGTGGAGTCAGTGTTGATCTGAGCCGTCGCGCGAAAGCCGTTTTGGATTTATCCCGCACCCTCATGTCTTAATGCTAACACACCTTGCCGTCCTTGCGAAGTGAGGCGTTGGCCCCCTCCGTCTTGTCGCAAGCGACAATCCACCTCCCCCGCTGCGCAAGGGAGGAGGGGGGCGCGGATTTCTCCTCCCCTGCGAAGCGGGGGAGGGGGACCCCGAAGGGGTGGAGGGGGCTTCCTGAGTTTAAGCCGCAGCCGCCGTTTCGGCCTTCACGATCCGCACGTCGATATCGTGCGCCTTCAGCCAGCGCAGAGCGTCGGCGGAGATGCCATCGTCGGTGATCACCACATCGATCTGCGACAGCGGGCATACCGAGAGAGACGCTGGCGCGTCGATCTTGCTCGAATCGGCCAGGACCACGACTTCCGAAGCGCGCTCCATTAAACGGCGTTCCGACTGGACCAGCAGGGTGTCCGTCTGCATCAGTCCATTCTTGGTCAGCGCCTGGCAGCCGATAAACATCCGGGCGGCCGCAAAGTGCTGCAGAATACCGTCTTCATACGGATTGAGAATGATGCCCTGATCACGGAACAGCTCGCCGCCGGGCAGCGTCACCTTCACACGCGACCGTTCCAGCAGGCATTGCAGGATCGGCACGGACGTCGTCAGCACATTGTAGCTGTCGTCATTCATCATCGACGCCATCATCCACGTTGTCGTGCCGCCATCGATGATCATCGACAGGCCCGGCGTGATGTAGTCCAAAGCGGCCTTGGCGATTGCGCGCTTGGCGCTGGCATTGGCGATGACACTGTCGGAGAAGCTCGATTGGCCGCGCAAACCTTCTGATCTTTTTTCCTCGCGGCCGCTGTACAGCTTGCCTTCGGAACGCATGGCCCCGCCGCGCACGCGCAGCAGATGCCCCAACTCATGCAGTTCGTTAAGATCGCGGCGGATGGTGGCGGGCGATACGCCCAACCGCTCCGTCAGTTCGTCCACCGAGGTCACGCGCTCGCTGCTCAGTTCGTCGATGATGCGCTTCCAGCGGTCCTGAAGATGCATGAATTATCCTGTATTCGCTTGAAAATCACACAAAGACGCTCTCATGTGATTGCTCTTGATCGAATCTTATAATGTGGAATTTATCGGCTGTCGATAGCCGTATATTTACAGCCGATCAAGCGGCAACGGGCGTGCCGCAAGCCTGAAGCCACAGGTCTCGATAGGCGCGGACTTCGCCGGCCAGCACCGGGTGTACCTGACGCAGGCGCAGGCGTGGCAACGGCACTTCATCGCGGAACGCCAGGGCGGACGCGCCCAGTGTCACCGCAGAAACCGAAGCCGTGCAAACGACCGGACCGTCGTGCAGGGCCGCGATCAGCCGGCACAGCAGCGGATTGCCCGCGGCCATGCCTTCGATGACCAGGGCGCGGCCGGACTGGATCATGCCCAGGCAAGTGATGCTGAGCAGTGCCTGATAAAGGACGCCGAGCGCCGCGCGCGCCTGGGGCGTGTCGTCGCGCAGGCCGCGGATTTCGCCACGCATGTGCGGGAACGGACCGCCGGCCTCTAAAAAGCTGGGCAAGGCCAGAGCCGATTCGCGCATGATGGCGTCTAGCATGGTGGCGTCGACGGTTTCGGTCGCGCCTCCGGTTATGGTCTGGTAGGCGCGGCCGCCCATGAAGCGGGCGCACGGCACCGGACGACCGAAAACATCGACGGCGCCCATACAGTCGCGGTCGGCCTGAAGATTGTCGAGGCGACCATCAGGCGCCATGGCAATGAACCATGTGCCGGTCGACAGCATGGCCGGGGGCTCATCATTGTGCCAGCCCGAAAGCAGCGCCGCGAGCGCCGAGTTGCTGTCGTGGACGCCGACGCAGACGCGCGTGTCGCCAGGCAGGTTGGCGGCACGGGCGATCTGCGGACGGAGGACTCCCGCCGTTTCCCATGCGCCGCGTAAGACCGGGAAACGTTCGGCCCAGCCTTCGTTGCGCGCCAGTGACGAAAAGCCGTTGGCCGCCGGCGACCACAGGTCGGTGTGGCAACCCAGCGTGCTGACCTCGCTGACCAGGGCGCCGGAGAGGCGCCAGGTCCAGTACTGGGCGTAAGGCAGGATCCACCGCACCCGGGCGAATTGGGCCGGATCGCGGCGGCTATGCCAGTAAAGCTGAGCGCCAAGATTCATCCCCTTGGGCAGGCGCGGCGACAGGGTTTCGGAAAACACAGGACGCGCCAGCTCGTATGCCGCCGCCACAGCCGCGGGAATGCTGGCCTCGTAGTCCTGAATCGGCATGACCAGGGCTTCGTTTTCGTCGAGCATGGCGCAGGCAGCGCCGTGGGCCACCGGCATGATGCGATCGATCCGGTAATCGGACAACGCTTTCAGCTGTGTCAGCAGCCAGTCGAACAGGGCATCGGTGTCGAAAGCGTCGTAGAGGGGCGTGCGCAGCGTCGGCGTGGCAGTGCGGCGATCGACCAGAATCTCACCGCCGGGCGTAACGACGCTCAGCTTGGCAAAGCTCTTGCCGATATCGAAGACAGCGCAATTGCCCCGTCCCGCTTCGTTTCCGTTTCCCATCTCCGCGACCCTTCGAGTCATGGCGATTAATCAGCACTATTGTTTTTGACCAATAATGATTGAAAGCTTTCGATTATAGCTGTATCGTCGTTTTCAAGCATGAGGCGTTGTTCCAAAGATACTACAATAGGCAGTGGGGTTATTCAATGAGCTTGTCACAGGAGGCGTTGATCGGCCGGATAGACTCCGGGCCGAAGTCCGCCAATCCGGATACAGACAGGCCGATCTTCGACAAGCCAGCCAACCGGTGGGATGACGCTGTCGCGCGAGGCCTGGGCGAGGCCGAGCTTCTGCTCTATCGTTCCAATTGCCTGGGCTCGGATCTTTCGGTCACCAATTTCGGCGGGGGCAATACCTCGGCGAAGGTCGCGGGTGTCGATCCTTTAAGCGGCGAAGCCGTCGAGGTCCTGTGGGTCAAGGGCTCGGGCGGCGATCTGGGGTCCATGAAGGCGGATGGTTTCGCCACCCTCTATCTCGACCGCGTGCGCGGACTGGAACGCCTTTATCGCGGCCTGGCCTTCGAGGACGAGATGGTCGGGCTTTTGCCGCACTGCACGTTCGGGCTTAATCCGCGGCCGGCCAGTATCGACACGCCGCTGCATGCCTTTATTCCCTATAAGCACGTCGATCATCTTCATCCCGATGCCGTGGTTGCCCTGGCGGCGACGGCCGAATCCGAAGCCCTGACCGAGGCTGTCTACAAGGGGGAGGTCGGCTGGATCGGGTGGCAGCGCCCGGGGTTCGACCTTGGCTTACGCATCGGCGAGGCGGTTCGCGCCCATCCGCACTGGCGCGGCCTGGTGCTGGAAGGGCATGGTCTGTTTTGCTGGGGCGACACGGCGCGCGACTGCTATGACACCAGTATCGAACTGATCGGCATCGCCGCCGATGCCATCAATGCCCGCGCACACGCGATCGTTCCGGCGGTGCCGGATCAGACCCTGGTGCTAAAAGCCGTCACCGCCCTGCGTACCGAACTGAGCCGTTCGACGCTCAAGGTCTGCGAAATCGTCGGCGGCGCCGATATCCTTGCCTTTGTGTCGTCGCCGGCCCTGTTGGCCGAGGCGGCAAAAGGCGCGGCCTGTCCCGATCATTTCCTGCGCACCAAGCCATGGCCCCTGATCCTGGACCCGGAGCCGTTGCGGGGCGACGGCGCCGGGGACTATCTGAAGGGCGCGGTCGAGGCCTATCGCGAACGCTACCGCGCCTATCACAGCCGATGCCGTCATCCTGACAGCCCGGCCCTGCGCGATCCCGATCCGGTCGTCGTGCTGATCCGCGATACCTGTGCCCTGGCCTTCGCTCCCGATCGCACCGCCGCGCGGATTGCCGGCGAATATGTCCGCAACGCCGCCAATGTGGTGCGCGGCGCGATGGCGCTGGGTCGCTATCAGGCGCTTGACGACCAGGAGATGTTCGACATCGAATACTGGGCGCTGGAGGAAGCCAAGCTGAAGCGGCAGCCAAAGCCCGGGCCGTTTGTTGGCCAGATCGCCTATATCACCGGGGCTGCCGGCGGCATCGGCCGCGCGGTCGCCGAGCAGATACTGGCCGGCGGCGGCTGCGTCATGCTGACCGATATCGACGGGGCCAGGCTGGAGACCGCGCGCGCCGACCTGACGCGCAGCCACCGCGCCGATCTGATCCGCACCTTTGTGAATGATGTCGCCGACGAGGCGGCGGTGTGCGCCTCGTTCGACGCCTGCGTGCTGGCCTTCGGCGGCATCGATATCCTGGTCGCCAACGCAGGCATCGCCTCGGCCGCGGCCATATCGGAAACTTCGCTCGACCTGTGGCAGGCGAATTTCCGCGTCCTTGCGGAAGGCTACTTCCTGCCGAGCCGCGAGGCCTTCCGGCTGATGAAGCCTTTGGGCGGAGCCATCGTTTTTGTGGCGTCGAAGAATGCGCTCGCGGCTTCCGCCAATACGGCGGCCTATTCGGCGGCCAAGGCGGCGGAATTGCAACTGGCCCGCGTCCTGGCGCTGGAAGGCGCGCCCTTCGGTATCCGCGTCAATGTCGTCAATCCGGACGCGGTGCTTCAGGGCTCGTCCATCTGGACGGGGGAATGGCGCCAGCAGCGCGCCGCGGCCTATAACCTCAGGGACGACGAGCTGGAGGAGTTCTATCGCCTGCGCAGCCTTCTGAAGCGCTCGGTCCTGCCGCAGGACGTCGCCGAGGCGGTGGTCTTTCTGGCGGGAGCAGGGGCTGCCAAATCGACCGGTAATATCCTCAACGTCGACGCCGGCAACGCCGCAGCGTTTACGCGGTAAGTACAGGCCGTCTAAACCTTTGGTGATTTGACTAAAACCTTAAGCCATGGCCATGTATGACCTTAAGGTCCATAAGAGACCGCGTAGGGTATGTAAGGGAGCAGGGCAGATGGGCTATGTCGCCATCGACCAGACGGCGCTGGGTATTCCGCCGGATGTCATCGAAAAGGACAATGCGCGTCTGATGGATGCGCATCTGGCCGATTACGACGCTTTGGCGGCGCGGCTGGCGCGGTCGAACATCGATATCGAAAATATAGTGCAAAAGCTCATGACCCTCGAAGTCGGCCTGCCGAGCTGGGGCATGACGTCGGGTGGTACGCGTTTTGCCCGTTTCCCACTGGCCGGAGAACCGAACGACGTCTTTGAAAAGATCGAGGACTGCTCAGTCGTCCAGCAACTGACCGGACTGACGCCGCGCGTCTCCCTGCATTTTCCATGGGACATGACCGAAGATTTCGCCGCGCTGCGCCAGTTCGGCGAGGCGCATGGCATGGGTTTCGACGCCATCAATTCCAACACCTTCCAGGACCAGGCAGGGCAGAAGCGTTCGTACAAGTTCGGCTCGCTCAGCCACGCCAATCCCCAGACACGCCAGCAGGCCATCGACCATAACCTGCAATGTATCGAGATCGGCCGGCAACTGGGCTCCAAGGCCCTGACCGTATGGATCGGCGACGGTTCGAACTTCCCGGGTCAGTGCGAGTTCACCGATACGCTGGAGCGTTATCTCGAGAGTTTGCGCAGTGTCTACAGCGAGCTGCCGCACGACTGGCGTTTGCTGATCGAACACAAGATGTACGAGCCGGCGCTCTATTCGACGGTCATCCAGGACTGGGGCACGAGCATTCTTTGCGCGCAGGCGCTGGGCGACAAGGCGCAGTGCCTGGTCGATCTCGGCCATCACGGCCCCAATGTGAACATCGAAATGATCGGGGCGCGGCTGGCCCAGTTCGGTAAGCTGGGCGGCTTCCATTTCAACGACTCGAAGTACGGCGACGACGATCTCGACACCGGCTCGATTAATCCGTTTCAGCTCTTCCTGGTGTTCAACGAACTGGTGTCGGCCGAGCGCCGCGCCCGCAGCGGCTATAATCCGTCCTACATGATGGATCAGTCGCACAATGTCACCGATCCGATCGAAAGCCTGCTGAACTCGGCGCGCGCCATTGCCGGCGCCTATGTCAAGGCGCTGATCGTCGATCGCGAGGCGTTGAAGGGCTATCAGGCCGACAACGACGTGATCATGGCGCACAATTCGCTGCGGCTTGCGTTCGAGACCGATGTCCGCCCGGCGCTGGCGGCAGCGCGGATGCGCAAGGGCGGGGCGATCGATCCGATCGCCTGCTATCGCGCGGCGTCGTATCGGGCGCTGAAGGCGGAAACGCGGGTGTTCAATCCGAACCTCGGCGGCGGGATTGTGTAATTCCTTTTCCCGTTTACGGGGAGAAGGTGGTCGAGCTTGCTCGACCGGATGAGGGGCATAACTCTGGTTGAGCGTGCGCGACTGTTTGTTGCCCCTCACCCTAGCCCTCTCCCCGGCCTCGGCGGCAGCCAAAACGGGAGAGGGGATCAAGGCTGGAGCCACATGATTGAATTCAATCGAAGAGACGTTTTGGCCGCCACCCTCGGCGCAGGCGCCGTCGCTGCGCTTCCCGCCCGTGCGGAGGGCGATGTCATCTATCGCAACCCGCTCGCCACGCCCGAAGATATCAAGGGGTTCCAGCTCGAAGGCGAGGCGCTCATCGACTTCGAACTCGGCCGCATGCGGCTGCGCAACAAGCTGTCGGCCGAGCAGGGCCAGGCGTCGAACTTTGTCTTCTGGTGCCCCGAAGTCTTCCCGGACAATGTCGAAATCAGCTGGAACTTCTGGCCGATCGAAGAGCCAGGCCTGTGCATACTGTTCTTCGCGGCGCGGGGACTTCTGCCTAGCGGCGGTGACGCCCATGTGCTCGACAAGCGGCTGAAGCCGCGCGCCGGCATCTATGACCAATATACCCAGTCGGACGTCTCGGCGCTCCAGATCGCCTATTTCCGCCGCCGCTGGCCCGAAGAACGCGCCTTTCATCTGTCGAACCTACGCCGCGCGCCGGGCTTCGAACTGCTGGCACAGGGGCCCGATCCGCTACCTGACGTCAAGGACGCCACGCCGCCCTATCGTATCCGCGTGCGCAAATCGCCGCGTGGCGTGCACTTCCTGATCAACGATCTGCCTGTTGTGTCGTGGGACGCCAGGCCTGGGGAGACCGTGCCGGGGCAGGGGAGCATCGGCTTCCGTCAGATGGCGCCTTTGATCGCCGCCTATTCCGACCTGGAAGTCCGCAAGCTCGCTGATCAATAATGCGCTAAATTGATTGATTTTGCTGTGACCTGGCGTAAGGTCAGCGCAGGCACGGCCGAGATCGTGCAGCAGCGAGGACATCATGAAGGTCGCAGTGTCTCTTATCGGCGCGTGTCTGGCTTTGGCTGCAGGCAATGCGTGTGCGCAGGAACGCCCGTTTCTCCACCCTTTGTTCCAGGACCACGTGGTCCTGCAGCGCGACCGGCCGGTGAAAATCCACGGCTGGGCGAAGCCGGGCGCCAGCGTCACTGCCAGCCTGGGCGGCAAGAGCCAGGCCGCCAAGGCGGCAAAGGACGGCGCGTGGTCCATCACGCTTCCGGCCATGCCTGCGGGCGGCCCCTACGACATGTCGCTCAAGGCGACGGACGGGCAGGCGGCGGAACTGCACGACATCCTGTTTGGCGACGTCTTCCTGTGTTCGGGTCAGTCGAACATGCAGTTCACGATTGCCCAGTCGCGCAATGCCGCCGATGAGATCAGCAAGGCCGACACGCCCAATATCCGCTACATGCACGTCGATCGGCGCGGATCGCCGCGTCTGCTGGATGTGCCGCTGACGCCGGTCAGGTGGGTGGTCGCAAGCCGCCAGACCGCGCCGGACTTTTCCGCCGTTTGTTACTTCTTCGGACGGGAGATTGAAAAGACGCACCATGTGCCGGTTGGCCTGGTTCATTCGAGCTGGGGCGGTTCGATGATCCAGGACTGGCTGCCGGCCGAAGCGCTCAGGAAGGTTGGCGGATTCGACGACAATCTGAAACTGCTCGACGCCTATGCGAGAGATCCGAAGACCGCCGAACAGACGGTCCTTGCCGGCACCGTGCCCTGGGCAGAGGCCAATGACGCCGGCACGAAAGGCAAATGGTTTGAGACCGGCCTCGCCGACGGCGATTGGGGCGAAGTCTGGCTTCCGCGCATCTGGGAAGACCAGGGCCGCGACGATCTCAACGAACTGGACGGCGCGGTCTGGTTCCGCAAGCACGTGACATTGACGGCCGAACAGGCAGCGGCGCCTGCCACGCTCAACCTTGCCACGGTCGATGAACGCGACACGACCTTCGTCAACGGCGTCAAGATCGGCGAGACGCTGGGGCCTGCGATCAAGCGCGCCTATGGCATTCCGGCCGGGGTGCTGAAGGCCGGCGACAATGTCATCGCCGTGCGCGCCATCGACGAAAGCGGTGGCGGCGGTCTGCGCTCGACGCCGGAAGAGGTCTTTCTGGCGGTAGGCGAAGACAGGCTGCCCCTGGCCGGGACGTGGAAATACAAGGTCGCGGTCGATTTTCGCACTGGCGCAGCCCATCCGCCATTCGTGCCGTGGGTGCCGACGCGCGGCAATGCCAACCTCTATAACGCCATGATCGGCCCGGTAGAATCCTATGGTTACAAGGGTATCCTTTGGTTCCAGGGAGAGCAGAACATCAGCCAGGCGCCTCTCTACGCGAAACTGCTGCCGGAAATGATCAAGGGCTGGCGTGCGCGGTTCGGGAATGAGACGCCTTTCCTGATCACGCAACTGACTGGCTATGGTCCGATGACGGCCGAACCCGCTCAGTCGGGCTTTGCGGAAATCCGCGAAGTCCAGCGCCTGACGGCAAAGACCTTGCCCCAGACCGGCCTGGCCGTGACCATTGACCTCGGCAATCCGCGCGACATCCACTCGCCGGAAAAGCAGGAGGTGGCGCATCGGATGGCGCTGGAAGCCAATCGCGTCATCTATGGTCAGCCAGGCCCGGCCTCGCCCCTGCCTGTCTCGGCCAGCCGCGAAGGCGACGGGGTGCGCATCCGGTTCGACAATGTCGGCAAGGGGCTGGTCGGCTATTCGGGCACGACGGTGCTCGGTTTTGAAGCGTGCGGCCAGACCTGCGCCTTTGTGCCCGCGAAGATCGACGGCGACACCGTCGTGCTCGACGCGCCTGTTGGCGCCACGCGCGTCCGTTATGCCTGGGCAGGAACGCCCGTCGTCAATCTCTATAACCGTGACGGTCTGCCGGCGAGCCCGTTCGAGCTCTTGATCAAGTAAAAGGGATCCCCATGAACAAACGCGAGTTTCTGTTAAGCGCGGCCGCCACCACCGCTGTCGCGGCCATGCCCGCCATCGCCGCCGAACCGGCAAAACCGCTACCCAAGGACTGGATAGACAAGGATACCGGTCATCGCATCGTGCGCATTTCGGAAGAGGCCGATTCCAAGTCGCTCTATTTCCATGACAATGCCTTTACCGCGGACGGCAAGTGGATGGTCCATGACTCGCCGTCGGGCATCATGAAGGTCGATCTTGCCACCTGGAAAAGCACGATCCTGGTGCCCGGAAAGGCGTGGCGAACGCTGATGGTGTCGCGAACCAAGCCGATCCTTTATGCGCGCAAGTTCGCAATGGGCGCCGACGGTAAGCCCGGCGGGGCGGAAATCGCCGCGATCGACATGAACACCGGCAAGATCACGACAATCGCCACGAACGTCAAGGGTGGGATAACGACTGTCAATGCCGACGACACCCTGCTGGCGGGCACCTGGGCCGAGCGCAATTACGACCTACAGCCCGGGCCCAAGATCGCCGGCACCGACGGCGGCTACAATGCCGTGGGGCCGGACGGCAAGCCTCTAAGCTTTGCCGCTGCCAAGGAGGTCCGTATGGCAGATCGCCTGGCGCAGAACATTCCGATGGAGGTTTTCACGCTTGATATCAAGACGGGCGAGCGCAAGGTTGTGACGGCGTCGACCGACTGGCTGAACCACGTGCAATTCTCGCCGGCCGATCCGCATCAACTGATGTATTGCCACGAAGGGCCATGGCACAGCGTCGACCGCATCTGGACGATCCGTACCGACGGCACGCAGAAACAGAACATCCACAAGCGCTCGATGAACATGGAGATCGCCGGGCACGAATTCTTCAGCTTCGATGGCCTTAAGGTTATCTACGATCTGCAGACGCCGCGCGGCGAGGACTTCTGGCTGGCGACCTATGACCTGAAGGCCGGCAAGCGCATCTGGTACCACATGGATCGTGACGAATGGTCGGTCCACTTCCAGATCAGCCGCGATGGCAAGCTCTATGCCGGCGACGGCGGCGACGAAGAAATGGTCGCCAAGGCGAAAGACGGCAAGTGGATCTATCTGTTCCGGCCTGAAATCATAGAGGACCTGGGCGTCTCGGCGTCCAATGCGGCGGACCTGGTCCGGCCGGGTGTGCTGCGCGCCGAAAAGCTGGTCAACATGAGAACGCACGACTATCGTACCGAACCCAACCTTCAGTTCACACCGGATGGCAAATGGCTAGTCTTCCGCTCCAACATGCACGGTCCGATCCATACCTACGCCGTGGCGGTTGCAAAGGCGGCGTGATTGATACTAATCAAATCCGATCATCGTCAATTTTGAAACTTCGACACAATTGGCCGCCGTTTGTCGAACAATTGGCTATCGGCGGCCAAGTCTTCAAGAAGGCGTTGTAATTGTTGAAATTTAATAAAGTTTTTATTTTTCAATAATTTAGTTATTTTTCTCATTATTTGAAATGGTTG
>CBIHPL010000002.1:0-29810 GCA_966212005.1 uncultured Asticcacaulis sp. | reverse complement strand
AGAAGGTCGCGGCGGACGGTATCGTCGTCGCCGGGCGCTCGGACATCGACACGCGGCTGGTTACGGGCGAGACCCTGCCGCGCCCCGTCACCTGCGGTGAGAAACTCTATGCCGGCATGATCAACCAGTCTGCGCCGCTGCATGTCGAGGTCAGTGCGGCAGCGGACGACAGCCTGTTGTCCGAGATCGTCGTCCTGATGGAAAAAGCCGAGCAGTCGCAAAGCGTCTACGTACGTTTTGCCGACCGCGTTGCCAGCCTTTATGCACCCATTGTCCACATTCTTGCCCTCGCCACCTTCGTTGGCTGGATAGGCTTCGGCTATTTTACGGGCGGGGCGGTGCCCTGGGAAGACGCCCTGCTCAAGGCCATGGCTGTCCTGATCATCACCTGTCCGTGCGCCCTGGGACTGGCCGTTCCGGTGGTCCACGTCCTGGCGTCCTCATACCTGTTTTCCCGCGGTATTCTTCTGAAGTCGGGCAAGGGGCTGGAGGCGCTCGCGGGGATCGACACAGTCGTGTTTGACAAGACCGGAACGCTTACGGAAGGGCAACCCCATTGGCTGAATCCACATGACCTGGAAGAGGCCGATCGTCGTCTTGCCGTTGCCATCGCGCACCACAGCCGACATCCGCTGTCGCAGGCCATCAGCGCGGCGGAATGTTTCGGCCTGCTGCCCGAAGTGGCTGTCGCTGACCATCCCGGAGACGGCCTGGCGGCCGTGTACGATGGGGAACCGGTGAAGCTTGGCCGGGCAGCCTGGCTCGGACTTCCGTCGATCGACGACCACCAGATTGAACTTTGGTTTCAGCGCGGGACACGGCCCCCCGTTCGGCTCATCTTCGCCGATATCGAACGGCGCGATGCAGACGATACCATTTCGGATCTGAAGCAGCGAGGGCTGCACGTCATCATGCTGTCCGGCGACCGGCGCCAGGTCGCCGAAGCGCTTGGTGACAAGCTTGGGATTACAGACCTTCGCGCCGCACTGAGCCCTGTGGACAAGGTCCGTGCCATCGAGGACCTTCACAAGGAGGGCCGCAGGGTCCTGATGGTCGGAGATGGTCTGAATGACGCGGCTGCACTTACAGCTGCGGCGGTTTCGATGTCGCCATCGAGCGGCATGGACATCACCCAGAATGCCGCGGATCTTGTCTATCGCGGCGACGGTGTGGCGCCCATCGTGACGGCTTTCGACGTGGCGCGACGGACACGGCTCCTCGTCCGGCAGAATTTCGCGCTTTCGCTGGCCTACAACGTGCTGGCAGTCCCGGCTGCGGTGATGGGCGTCGTGACGCCCCTGATTGCTGCTATCGCCATGTCGTCCTCATCCCTGGTTGTCGTCCTGAATTCCTTGAGACTGAACTGGCGGAAGAGCAGGTGAACGCACTCGACCGGGCATCCGGCGGGCTGCTGTCGGCCTGGCCATGGGAGCGGCGAATGCCGTCTTACGGCGCCGTGACGAGAGCATTGTCGAGGTCACCTATATGACCGGCGCCTTGATCTATGACAAGGCGCAGTTGCATCCCCTGGTGTTAGTTGCTCTCTGGGCCGCCGGCCTGACACCTTTATCGTGGCGCACCGCCATCTAACAGCGACAAACAACCATGCAGACAGTCCCAAAATCCTGGCAGGAACTCGACCACCTCAAGTGGCTGGGCAAGGAAGCGCCGCGTTACACGAGCTATCCGTCCGCCCATCATTTCGGTGAGCTCACGCCCGCGACCTATTCAGACTGGCTGGCCGCTTTGCCGCGTGAGGACAGCATCGGGCTTTATGTCCATGTGCCCTTCTGTGAGCAGATGTGCTGGTTCTGCGGCTGCAACACCCAGATCACCAGGCAGTATGAGCCCATCGAGGCCTATGTCGGGAGCCTTATTCATGAGATCGGCATGGTGGGATCTGTACTCGGCTTTCGTCCCAGGGTGCATGCGCTGCATTTCGGCGGGGGATCGCCGGGCATCCTGCAGCCAGGTACGATAATGCGCCTGTTTTCGGCCCTGCATCTGAATTTCGACATTCTGCCGGGGGCCGAGATATCCATTGAACTCGACCCGCGCCGGGTGACGAAGGCTAAAGCGCAGGCCTATGGCTATCTGGGCTTCAATCGTGTGAATCTCGGCATACAGGATACGCAAGCTGTGGTGCAGGCCGCTATCAATCGCGTGCAGCCCATGGAGACAATCCTCTCCGCAATTGGGACATTGCGCGGAGAAGGGCTGCAATCCTTGGGCATCGACCTGGTGTACGGCCTTCCGCACCAGACGGCCGAGACCCTCGGAAGAACCCTTGAGGACATTCTTCAGCTGAATGCGCAACGCATCAGCGCCTTTTCCTATGCGCATGTGCCGTGGATGAAAAAACACCAACGTCTGATTGATGAAAGCGCGCTTCCGGGTTTGGGCGAAAAGGCAATGCAGTACCTGCGGATCGAAACCCAGCTGACAGCCAGCGGTTATGCCGGAGTGGGGATTGACCATTTTGCAACGCCGGACGATGGGCTCGCCAAGGCGTTGGCGAGTCGGACGCTGCGCCGGAATTTCATGGGCTACACAGATTTGCCGAATGACCGGCTGATCGCGCTCGGCGCATCGTCGATCAGCGAACTCGATCAGGGCATCGCCCAGAATATTTCGCAGGCGACGAGCTATCGCAGCCTCATCGCGTCAGGCAAGTTGCCAACGGTACGGGGGTGGGCTTACCGCGATGATGACGCCGTCCGCCGCGAAGTTATCGCAGACCTGATGTGTTATTTCGAAGTGGACACGGGCGCGATTTTGCATCGCCACGGCTTGCCAAAGGACTATTTCGACGAGGAGATGGCTGGGCTGGAGGAATTCGCTGTGGCTGGGCTGGTGACGGTCGACAATGGACGGGCGATATTTGACGCACCGCTAAAGATGCTCGTCAGGACCGTCGCGGCCGTGTTCGACCGCTATGCGCGCACAACGGAAAGCGGCCCGCGCTACTCTCGGGTGGCGTAATCATTCGACCCCAGGCCTGAGCACGCTGCCGCTATGGCCAGACTTGGGAGGACTACACGGGGAGTGGAAGGCCAAAACCTATTTCAGAGTCTTGAGATAGGCGATAATCGCCTTGCGATCAGCCGGCCGGTCAAAGTTCATCGGCATCCCGGTTCCTGGATGCATGGTCATCGGGTTCGTCAAAAAACGATCCAGGCGCTTTTGGGTCCAACGCTCTCCGCGGCGGCCAGCTTCCTCGAGCGCGGGCGAGTAATCATATCCTTCGACAGATGCGACACGGCGGCCTACGACACCGAAAAGGGCGGGGCCGCTGTCGTTGATCATGTGCTGGCTATTATCGTGGCACAAGGAGCAATGCCGGTCATAGATCTTTTCACCGAGCGCCACATCCGCGGGTGTTGCGGCCCGGGTTGCACCGGCACTTAGCAGACAGAGCGCGAAACAGGACAGAGCTTGGTTTTTCATGCAGATTCTCCCGGACATGGTGCTCGCACTATGGTCCGGGAGAATGACGGCGCATTGATCGGGATCAATGCGCGCGCGGATGGACTTAGAAGCGGTACGCCAGTCCAATGGACGTTACGTCAGGATCGAGGACGACTTCGGATTTGAGTGCGCCGCCGTTGATGCGCGCATCCGTTTTGTAGAACACTTTTTTATAGTCGATGTTGAGCGCCCAATTGCCTTTCAGCGCAACGTCGACGCCTGCCTGAATCGCCGTGCCGCCACTGTTCCTGAGCGCCACGCTAAAGCCGTTCTTATCCTTGCCATTGTACCAGTTCATGAAGTTGACGCCGGCGCCGACATAGGGACTGACTTTTCCTTTAGGATTGAAGTGGTACTGGGCCGTTACGACGGGCGGCAGGACCCAGGTTTCGTGAACCGGAACATCCGTCGTGCCTCCTTGTGCGCGGATCTCGTGCCTGGACGTGCCAAGAATGGCTTCAACGGCGATGTGATCGGTGAAAAAGTACGTAAATCCAAGTGTCGGCACGGTATCATCATTCACAGCGATGGCCAGTCCGGTCGCTGCATTGGCAGATGTAAGGATGGGGCCGTTTTCGTCCGGTACGACGGAGGTCAGCCGTGCGCTTACTTGCCATTTTCCCGCCTGCTTGGGGTTGAATTCATCCGCGTAAGCGGCGCCCACGACACCGGCGGACGCAATTATCCATATAAAAATTGTGGTTTTTTGAAAACGAGGCATGACGGCTCCTTTTTTGGCTGCGTTACGTGCGGCACCTCCAACAGCACGAAGTTCGCAGGTGCGAATTGATCGGCGTCAAAGCGAGATTGTAATCGCCGTGTGACTCTTCGGCACAACATAGGAGCCAAGCGATGTCGATCAAATCTCTTCTTTTTGTTCATGACGGTTCCAGCGGCGCCGCTGAGGCACTTAACTCAGCGCTTGCGCTGGCCCGCAGCTATCGCGCCACGCTGCGCATAGTCCATATCGCCGCGCCGCCGGTGCTGCCATATGTGCTGGGCATCCCTGAATATGCTTATGCCGTGTCAGGCGACCAGTCGGTGCTCGACGTATTGGAAAGCGAGGCCCGCCAGGTGTCGGATCGCGCCAAAGCCCTGGCGAATGCTGCCTGCCTCAGCCAGATGGTCCCGCTGCGCGAAGGTTTCCCGGACATGGTTCCCGGTCAGGCGCAGGCGATCTACCGGAACGTCGTCGGCGAGATAGGGGTGTGTCTGCCGCTGGAAGCTTATACCGCCGATCTGATCATCAGCGCTCATGAAAATCATCCTGCCGGTGACCTGAAAATCGTCCTGACATCGCTCTTTGAAGCCGGGAGGCCGATCCTTCTGTTTCCGCGCGAGGCGGCCGTCTCCTTTCCAGGTGCGGGACACGCAAGGACGGTCGTCCTGGCATGGGACGGGAGCCGGGCCGCGGCACGGGCGCTGCGCGAAGCTGTGCCGCATATGCTTCATGCCGACAAGGTGCTCATTCTCCGTATTTTGTCAGATGACGACGCGCCCGATGACGTCAATGAAGACGATCTCCTGAGCTATCTCCGCAGCCATTGCATAGACGCCGAGCTCGTAATCGAGGAGCGCGGTGCTGCCAGCGTCGGGCAAGCCATTGTCGATAAGGCGCTGAAATTGCAAGCCGAACTGCTGGTCATGGGCGCCTACGGCCAGGGTCATGTGCGCGAAATGCTGCTCGGCGGGACGACCGACTTTGTCGTCAAGAACGGTGGCATCCCCCTCTTGCTGGTGCGCTGATATGAAAAAGCGCATCCTGATCATCAACGGCAATCCGGCGCGGCAGCGTCGCAGTTTCAGCGAGGCTTTGGCCGAAGCGTATCAAATTGGCGCCATCTCTGCCGGCCACGATGTGCGGCGTGTTAATCTCGCGGACCTCGAATTCGATCCCATCCTGCACGAAGGATATAACGGCCACCAGGCGCTGGAGCCCCATCTGACAGAAGTCCAGGATTTCATCCGATCGACCGACCATATCGTCTTCATTTATCCTATGTGGCAGTTCGGCGTGCCGGCCCTCGTCAAGGGATTTTGCGAGCGCGTGTTCACACCGGGATTTGCCTACGAACTGTCCGCGGAAAATCCGATGAACGCAGCCTTGCTAAAGGGCAAGTCCGTCCGTTTAATCCAGACGATGGGCATGCCAGGCGCCTTCTACTCCCTCATTTTTCGCGCGCATGGTGGCAAGGCTTTCCAGTCTCTTTTCAGGTTCTGCGGCTTCGATCCGGTCAGGCTGTCAATCATGGGCATGGTTGAGGGCGAGGCCAATCGCCATGCGCATCTGGCAAGAGCGAGCAAGCTTGGCGCACAAGGTGTCTGACGCTAATCGAGGAGCAAATCAGGTCTGATCGGCAAGACCACCCCAGGATATTTACGCGTGAAGCCGGAGGCGATGGGTGCGAACTCCAGGTTATTCGCGAGCCTGTACCCGACGAACCCACAGAATGCTGCGAACGGACAGTTGGCGGAGACGGAGGTGAATTCACCGTGGTTCGTCGCCACGGACAGGCTGCCGGCGACCCTGGACATCGTGCGCCCGTATATCCGTCGAACGAGGATTTACCGCAGGATATCCGCGGACAGATGCCGCCAGCTGTCCAGACCCTGTATCGTCAGGCCTATAACCAGACGTGGGAGACGCATGTGATGCCATTGCGGCGGGGAATGATGGCGAACCATGACGCCGCTGCGACACGCGCGGCCTGGGCCGCGGTGCGACGGCTTTACACGCAGGTTGGAACGACATGGATTCGTCGCCACGCCAGTCAGTTCAATCCATTCTAGAAAAGGCCGCTTCCTTTGGGGGAGCGGCCTTTTCGGTGTCCGGAGCTGGCGATTGTAAGGGCCTCAGTCCGCGAAGGCGCGAAACAATCTCTGCGGGCCATCTGCGACACGGACGACAAAGGGATCCACGGCCTTGGACCACGTCTCAAAGACACCGCTATAAATCCTGGCTGTCGCTTCAGCGGACTCGCTCAGGCTTTCCACGGCGCGCTTTTGCAGGGTTACGATGTCCGCAGGCGTTCGGCAGCTCATCGCCTCGCGTCCAAACTCGACACAGGTCTGAGCCGAGGCGGTAACGGCCTCTGCATAGGCTCTGGTCAGTTCGGTAAAAAGCTTGGCGCCCTGGGAGCCCGCAGCAATAGCCGCGGCGATGTCGTCCGAACAGATGGCCGCGTATTCGCTGGCAATCTGATTGAGGCTGTCGCCGGCGCGCTTCACGGTTTCCGTCGTTTCATCGATCGGATAGGCCGGTGCGCCTTTGGGGCGGGATCTTGCTGAGCGCCCGGAAGGAGCGGTATCTGCAGACATGGTCAACTCCCTTGCAGAGTATGGATGGCGTCTTCACTATAGCCCTCCGCCGCGTCATCCATTTGATCGCGATCAATCCGCGGAATTGATTTGCGTGAGACAAACCGGATTATCTGCCGCTGGATCGGCGCAGCCCAAGGTACTCGGTCTTGCCTCGCCTGGACCTGCTATCGCAACAACCTCCCGTCCGTCGGGTGTCTGTTCGCGGCCGTCGTCATGTGTTGATCTATGCGCGCCTTCGCGAAAATCGCCGCCTGGCGGGCTCGGGACAATCAAGACTCCAGCAACGGCGCCACATCAAGTGCCATTTCACGCTCCTCATCGGCCGGAATGATATGGACTTCGAAGGGGGGGAGCCAGGCAAGCGCGCTTACGATCCTGTCCCGTACCTGCGTGGCATTTTCGCCGATCCCGCCTGTGAATATCAAGCTATCCAGGCCGCCCAGGCTGACGCTCATCGCTGCGATCTGCTGTGCCGTCTTGCGTACGAAGTAATCTATCGCGAAGGCGGCGTCCGGTTCGGTGCTTTCCAGGAGGGTTCTGACGTCGTTACTGATGCCCGACAGGCCCTTCAACCCGGAATCCTCGTAAAGAATCGCTTCGACCTCCTGGACCGACAGGCCCAGCGCACGCTGCATGTGGATGACCGCGCCAGGGTCGAGCGCGCCGCAACGCGTTCCCATGGGCAGCCCGTCAAGCGCCGTCAGCCCCAGTGTCGTGTCGACACTTTGTCCGGCGGTCATGGCACAAAGACTGGCGCCGTTGCCCAGATGTGCAACGACGACCCGCCCGTCGTAGAGGTGCGGCAGATCCTTTCGCAGGCGCCTGGAAATCCAGGCGTAAGACAAGCCGTGGAACCCGTAGCGACGCACCCCCGCTGATCGTATGTGACCCGGAAGCGCAAATTCACTTGCCAAGCGGTCGCGACGGGCATGGAAGGCGGTATCGAAACAGCCGAACTGGCGTAATTGTGGGTACGCCTTCGCCAGGAAGGTTGTGGGGTTGATGCAGCGGAGCCAGTGGGATCAACGTCTTCAGATAGGAAAGCGTGCTGTCTTTCAGTTCAGCGCTGCCGTCGAGATCGGGACCGCCGTGTACGATGCGATGTGCCGCGGCGATTATTGGGCATTGTGCATTATCGCCCACCCAATCGCTTACGAACCGAACGGCTCCGTCAATATCCATATCCAAAGGAAGAGGAAGGTCGCGATCGCCGCCCTGGCGCCGGAAGACGGGCCGTTCACCGATGTTGGTTATTTTCCCGCCACAGAGGACGGGCAGGGCACGGCCAAGACCAAACATGCGAAATTTCAGGCTGGAGGATCCCGCGTTAAGCGTCAGGAGTGCCGCCGTCGACGCCGCACTCATTTGATCCGGCCCTGCCGGCGCGCAGCGGCAAGGTGCACGGCCAGCACGCAGGACATCAGCCGTGCCTGGACGGAATCTGCGCGGCTCGTCAGGATGATCGGCACCCTCGCGCCTAAGACTATTCCCGCCGCCTGTGCGCCGCCGAGATAGATCAGCTGCTTCGCCAATGCGTTGCCGGTCTCGATATTGGGAACGACCACAATGTCGGCATCGCCCGCGACCTCGGAAATGATACCCTTCTCGGAGGCCGCGCCCCGGCTGATGATATTATCGTAGGCGAGGGGGCCGTCGATCAGGGCGCCGGTGATCTGACCGCGCTCAGCCATTTTGCACAAGGCTGCCGCATCGATGGTCGAGGGCATTGACGGCAGGACTGTTTCGACGGCGGACAAGATGGCCACCTTGGGCATGCGGGCATCGCCGAACACGCTTCGCCACAGGCTGATCGCGTTGCGGCAAATATCGGCCTTTTCCGGCAGGTCCGGTGCGATGTTAATGGCTGCATCCGTGATGATCAGCGGCTTGGAATAGGTCGGAACGTCCAGCAGATAGGCATGACTGATGCGCCGCTCGGTACGTAGTCCGGAGGACACCGCGACGACCGGACGCAGAAGCTCATCTGTGTGCAGTGCGCCTTTCATCAGGGCGTCGACCCTGCCGCGCGCGGCCAGTTCGACAGCTTTTTCCGCAGCAGCATGGCTGTGTTCGGTGTCGATCAGCTCCCATCCCGTTATATCGACGCCTTCAGCCGCCTCCAGAATGCGCGCGCGCGGTCCGACGAGAACCGGTTCGATAAGCCCCTCTGTCTTCGCATCGGCGGCAGCTTCAATGGACTCATTGCTGACGGGGTGAACGATCGCGACCGTCAGGGGGTCACATGTCTTTGCGCCATCGAGAAGCAACGCATAGGGGGAGCGGCCGAGCATCTGCTTGTTGTCGGTCATCGGATGGTCCGCACGAGTAAATTTAAAAGTGATCATCGGAAAACGACAGATGCACTCCCGTTAAAGGACAGTGGCGCCATTCTGCCTGGAGTGTTCGATTATTCACACGCCGTAGTGACACAAAATTTCAATGCGCCGTTTGAGCATGATCAAATCCAACTTTTTTCATACCTGCTAGCCATGTGAAAACGGAGGGCGTCATGTCGGTTCGGACAATATTGTGCCTGTTTCGCGGGACCGCCCAGGAGTTGAATGCGTTGTCCAGCGCCTATACCCTGGCGAAGGCGCAGGTGGCCCAGGTCCGCGTACTGCATGTCGAGGAACCGGCCCCCCTGTCGGCTGCGGTTTTGGATGCAGCCGGATCAGGCTTTGCAGCGACCAGCGATGGTGACAGTCTGCGCATCGTTGAAGCCGCTGAGAAAGAGCTGACGGAGGCAGCGCGCAGCCATGCCGCCGCCTTTGCGCAGCGGCACCATATCGCGTGGCGCGACGACGCCATGCCTGTTCGATCATCTACAGCGAGTGCTACGTTTCGAAGGCGGCTGGGACCGATCCACGCCTGTCTCTCGGACGAGGCGAAGACGTGCGACCTGATCGTAACCGGATATGAAAACGGCCCTGACGGAGACTTGACGACCGTCCTGGCGGCGCTTTTCCGCACCGACCGGCCGCTGCTTCTCGTGCCGCACACGCCCGGTGCCGTAATGGCGGTGGACGGGCGCCCTCAAACGGTCCTGATTGCCTGGGATGGCAGCCAGGCTGCCGCCCGCGCTGCCATCGCGGCTGCGCCAATACTTGTGATGGCGCGACGCGTTCTGCTGGTAACTCTTCTTCCCGAGAACCAGTCGGCGGACAGCGGAGCGGATGCTGACGTCGAAGCTTACTTGTGCAGCCACGGAATCACGCCGGAATTCATTCATCTACACCGCGATCAACGCAGAACTGGAGACGTTCTTCTGGAACAGGCCCGGACTTTCGGCGCAGAACTGCTCGTAATGGGCGCATATGGTCATGGACACGTGGCGGAGCTGATCCTGGGCGGCGTCACGGACCATATTCTCAAGCATTCAAGGCTGCCCCTGCTGATGACACGTTAAGACAGTCCTTCACCTGCGCGGAAAGGCCGTCAGGTCGAACTAGGACCTTGAACCCGGCCGCCGTTGATTTCGAAGTTTCCCTCAGGTCGCTGTCCGGTGAAGGCGAAGTCTTTCCTGCCTCAGACGCTGAGAGGGCGTCGCCAGGCGGTTTTTAGTCCTTCAAGGACTACCAGTCCAAAAAGGGAAAGCGCCAGGGTGACGGCGACGTCTTCACCATGTAATGCGCCAAAGCCCAAAGCCGTTCTCGCCCATAGCCACAGATAGGCCGTGCAGACGCCCCCTGCCACAACAGCCGCGACGGCAGCGAACGTCGCGTTCGGACGCCGCAGGGCATCGAGAACAGAAGCGCTGAACGACCGGTTCACAAGCGTGAGAACCATCAGGCTCAGCACCAGCGATAAGAACGCGCCCCCGCGCTGCTCCGCCTGCGCTGATCCATGGGACAGCAGGAGGGGGACAGCGATTAATGCAAAAACGACGAGGCCCTGCGCCACACCCCAGGCAAGCAAGGGCACCGAAAGCAGGGGCGCCTGGGGTGACGCCGGCGGTCGGCGCATGACTGTAGCCTCCTCGGCTTCGTTTTCAAAAACCAGGGAGCAGACCGGATCGATCACCATTTCAAGCAGGGCGATATGGATCGGGCCCAGAATGACGGGCAAGCCGAAGAGGATCGGCAAAAGGGCCATGCCCGCGACAGGAACGTGCACGGCGATGATGAAGCACATGGCCTTGCGCAGGTTGTCATGGATCCGCCGGCCAAGCCGGATGGCCTTCAGGATCGCGCCGAAATCGTCATCCAGCAGGACGAGCGACGACGCTTCGCGTGCCACGTCGGTTCCGCGTCCGCCCATGGCGATGCCGATGTGCGCTGCCTTGAGTGATGGCGCGTCGTTCACACCATCTCCAGTCATGGCGACGATTTCGCCGACCGCTTTCAGCGCTTCGACGATCCTTAGCTTTTGCTCGGGCATGATACGAGCAAACACAGTGGTTGTTCGTACGGCCTCAGCAACGGTTTTGTCGTCCATGGTCCGCAGGGTATCGCCGGTTATCACAGTCCCACTATCGAGACCGGCTTGACGGGCTATGGCACTGGCTGTGATCGGATAATCTCCGGTGATCATGACCACCCGTATACCGGCCGCGCGCGCGTCAGAAACAGCGTCTGGAACACCGCTGCGAAGGGGATCTGCCAAGCCGACAAGGCCCATGAAAACAAGCGGTAGGTCGACGTGCGACTCTGGCAGTTCGGACGGCAACGAAGCCGCCGAGGCGATGGCGAGGACCCGCAGACCTTCGCCTGCCATGCGATCCGCATCGGCCAGAACCTGCCGTCGAGATACCGCGTCCAACCGGCATAGCCGCGTGATGGCTTCAGGTGCGCCCTTGGCAGCCGCGCTCAGCCCCCCGTCTGCCTGCTTCCAGACCTGAGTCATGGCGAGCAGATCCGGCCGAAGACCATAGGCGCAAAAAAGAGTCCAGCCTGCAGTCCGCCCGTCATCGGCGGCACCGTTCAGGCGATGAAATGCTATTTCCATCGGATCGTAAGGTTGACGATCGCTGGCCAAGGCACCCAGAATGGCGACTTGCCTGAACGCTTCGGACGGTGGAGTTGGGTTGGCACGCGGGTTCCATATTGTCCCGTCAGGCAATTGCAGGGTGGCCACCGACATACGGTTTTCCGTCAGGGTGCCGGTCTTGTCCGTGCATAAAACGGTCGCGGCACCAAGCGACTCTATGGCGGCCGCATTGCGGGTCAGGACCCGGGCACGCGAAATTCGCCAGGCGCCCATCGCGGTAAAGACGGTCAGGACGACCGGAAATTCTTCCGGCAGCATCGACATTGCCAGAGCAATTCCAGCCAGAATGCCGTTGAGCCAATCTCCCCGGATGAGAACGTAAAGCGCCACGGCGGCTCCGCATATCACCGCCGCGCCGACACCGAAAACACGCACCAGCCGACGGGTCTCGGCCAGGAGCCTTGGCGGTTCGTCTTTCAAACTGTTCAGGCTGGCGCCTATCTGGCCGATCCGGCTGCGCGCGCCTGTCGCCGTCACCCTTGCCACGCCCTTGCCGCGGACCACCAGGCCACCGGAATAGACGTCACAGCCCTGGTCTGCCTTGGGCACTGGGATCGACTCCCCGGTCAGCAGAGACTCGTCGACTTGCAGATCGTGACATTCGAGTAAGACGGCATCCGCCGGGACACGTGCGCCTTCCTCCAGTATGATGATGTCGCCCCGCACAGTCTCCCGGCCGGATATGCGCTTGCGAATGCCGTCGCGAATGACAAGGGCGCGCGGACTTGTGAGGTCACGCAGGGCTTCAAGAACCTTTTCCGTCCGGGCTTCCTGCGTGACCGTGATGATGACGGATACACTCGCGAACAGCAGCAGGATTGTCGCTTCTCCCGCATCGCCGAGTCCGAGATAGAGCAGACCCGCCGCCAGCAACAGCAGCATCATCGGCTCGCGTACAACCCTTAGCGCGATGGCCACGAGGGAGCGTCCCTCCTGGCGGGGCAATTCGTTGTACCCATCCGTCTTCAGGACAGAGGCGGCTTCATCCTCCGTAAGGCCAATACCGGCGCTCTTGCCAACTCCTGGGAGGCCGTTTCGCTGAGTATGGGTCAATTGTCTAACCCGGTTCGGCTTCGAACGAGGACCACTGATCCGGCGACACATCCAGCAGAAGCGGCCGTAAATCGCCGAGATACCGGCCGGGAACCGCAACGGACAGGCGGTCGAACGTCTTGCGGCCCTTGGCCACGTTCAGCGTTTTCCGCGACAGCATGGGCAGGCGCCCCGTTGGTGGTTCATTGTGGACGCGCGCTGTTCCGCGGCCGGCGACGCGCAGCCATGTCGTGGATATTTTGTCAGAAGTCGGGTCGTTGGACATCTTGCGCTCCGATGCAAAGGCCTCAGATGTCGACGGTAGCGCTGAGACCGCAGCAACGACTTGATCGGCGTCAACAGGGCTTACTGAATGAGGCTCGACGAACCGCAGACGAAAGGAAAGCGCCGGTCCGGGGGGGGGGCGGCGCCTGGCTCCGGCGCGAAGATCCATACGGGTTAAGTGCCAATATGATACCGCGCCCGAGCAACCGACCGCAAAGGGCATTCGGTCGGCTATCAGGTTACCTTCTGCAGGCAGAGGCCAGGAATACGCCCGCCAGGAACCCGGCGCCGAGGGCCATCGCGACAGAGGCATTCGGGTGATTCCGAATCTCCCGCCGAGCAGTACGGCCGAGCTTCTGCGCTTCGTCGGCGGTGTCATCGACGAGGTCTTGCAGCTTATCCAGGGTTTCGGTGAGTTGCGCGTGAACTTGAGGTTTGAGGACCATGACAATTCCCTTTTTGCCGATCTCGAGTGTGAAGGTGAACCTGGAGCAGGCTGCGTTTAAAACGAGCCGCCATCATGCTATAGGCTATTGTTTTGTTGAGATATTTATCCAAAACCTGCTGAGCAGGTTCTGGCATCGCTTTAGCCCGCCATATCTTCAAGTGCTTCCCAACGCAGCACATCGACCTGGCGGGCGGAGACCAGGCGAATGACCCGGGCGTCTTTCAGCTTTGTCAGGGCCCGCGATACTGTTTCGATCGTGAGACCGAGGTAGTCGGCCATGTCGGTTCGCGACATTGGCAGGTCGATGTCTCCGTGTCCGCGGACGTCCTGCCGCTCGGCCATCTCAAGCAGGAAGCCGGCGACGCGTCCCAGTGCATCGGTACGGCCAAGCGTGAGCAAATGGTCATGGGCGCGGCTCAGGGACTTCAGGGCCAGACCGAGAAGTTCGCGCGACAAATCCACTTCACTGCCGGAGCGTAATGGCGTTAGACCCACGGCGGTAACGGCGTCAGCAAAAAAATGCCTTTCGGAATCGGTCTCAAAGCCGAAAACTTCGCCGGGCATATGAAATGCGCAGATCTGGCGCCGTCCATCCGCGAGGAGCCGGTAGACCCGGACAACTCCGAATGACACCCGATAGAGTGCACCGGCTTTATCGCCTTCAGCGTAAATTTCCGCGCCTGGCGTGAACGAAATCGGACTGGGCGAACCAACGAAGCCAAAGTTTCCGGCAATCGCTTTGGGGCGCGTCGAGGTGATTGGCATGGCGTCGAACATTTGGCACTCCGTGATCCGTTGTCGACGTCTCTTCTCTCGTAATTCCGCCTTCCGCGGTATTCGGTTTTATCCCTAA
This sequence comes from uncultured Asticcacaulis sp., assembly GCA_966212005.1. Taxonomy (GTDB): domain Bacteria; phylum Pseudomonadota; class Alphaproteobacteria; order Caulobacterales; family Caulobacteraceae; genus Asticcacaulis. The sequence goes on along the minus strand of CBIHPL010000002.1, from coordinate 15,417 downwards.
GTATTTCTACGTAGAGCGGTATGGCGAGAAGTGCCAAGAAGCGTTTTTGGGGTTTTTACCTTAAATGTCGGTACAAAACAAAAACTTGGATCGGAATGGTGTTTCCATCTCAACTCATTCCGATCTAGGCGGCGTTCCGAGTGCGGATTGGACCGCGCTTAGCAGCTCCTGCACATGAAGGGGCTTTCGAACCAAGGTTGCATTCTTGAGCCCCATGGGGAGCGTAGCGTGACTGGCCAAAACCAGAAGGCGGTCACCAAGCTTCGCCAGCGCGCCGTCGTCATGAAAGCGCTTGGGAAAACTTGCGTGATCGATGACCATGGCTTTGTATGCCGCCACGTCATCTCCCTTCTGCCATGCTGAACGCGCTTCTACCGAGAGGCCCTCTGCGCTAAGCATGAAGGCCAGGGAGTTCCGAAGGTCGGCATTTGGTGCGACAACCAGGATTTGGGGGCTGGGACATGAGCTATCCATGCCGCCGTTATACTGCGTCACCCGGACAGCGCTTTGATCTGCGTCAATTTGACCCGAGATCTACGCCTAGGGTCATCCGCACGAGTTCGGGGAGACTTTTCGCCTGCATCTTGTGCATTATACTTGCACGATGAACCTCGACTGTCCGCGGGCTGATCTGAAGATCGTAAGCTATGGTCTTGTTTGGCAGCCCCGCGACAATTCCGGTCAAAATTTCCGTCTCGCGGCCGGTCAACTGCGTTAGCCGCTGCCGGACTTCGGGCGCCTTGATTGCGCCCTTGTCTTGGGAACCCGCCTGCGCCACGGCGCGATGGATCGCTTCAATCAGAACGTCGTCCGAAAACGGCTTTTCTATAAAGTCGGTCGCGCCTGCTTTCATGGCAGCCACGGCCATCGGGACATCGCCGTGACCGGTGATAACGATCGCCGGCAACTTTTGACCGCGCTCCGAGAGTATTTCGAGCAATTCGACGCCGTTCATCTCAGGCATGCGGAGGTCGGTAATGAGGCAGGCCGTCGCTGGATCCACAAGTGCCGCGAGGAATGCCGGCCCGCTTTCGTGGGCGCGGACAGCGAAGCCGGAACTCATCAGCAGAAATGCCAGTGAGGACCGGACGGGCGCTTCATCATCAACGATATGTATAATGCGATCATTCATGTCTGAACCCTACCGAGATCCTCATACAGCACAGGCAAGGTGAAGCGAAAGGTCGCTCCGCCATTTTCGTTTCGCCAAACGCTGATCTCCCCGTCGTGTGCTTCGATGATTCTTTTGGAGATAGCCAAGCCAATCCCCATTCCACCTGGCTTGCTTGTGACAAAAGGCTGGAACAATTGCTGCGCGATGTCCTCGGATATCCCCGGTCCTGTGTCGGCCACCTCAACCGCCAACGACTCCGGGTCGAGCATGGTCGTTCGGATGGTCAATTCCTTGCGCTCGACCGGGCGCATGGCTTCGCTCGCGTTGCGTATGAGGTTTACGAGCACTTGCTGGATCTGCACGCGATCCACAAGGACCGTGTCAGCTTCCGCCTGATAGTCGAAAAGAGGCTTAATACCCTTTTCCTTGGAACCGGCAAGTCCGAGCGCCGCAGCCTCTTCCAAAATCGATCGCAGGCTGTCGCGTTTCATCTCCGTGGTCCCATGGGTCGCCGATTGGCGGAGATGATGAATTATCTTGCCGGCGCGCAGGGATTGCTTCGCGGCTTCTTCAAGGGCCTGGCGCACCATCGGCGCCGGCTCGTCTGTGGCATCCTTGAGCAGCCGGATACTGCCCTGCACATAGTTGGCAACCGCTGACAGGGGCTGGTTCAATTCATGGGCCAGGGTGGATGCCATTTCACCGAGCTCATTGAGCCGCGAGAGACGAGCCAGTTCCCCATGCATTTGCTGAAGTTGCGCCTCGGCATCGGCCCGCTCCGTCAGATCCCGAATGAAGCCGGTAAAATAAGGTTTGCCAGCCGCCCGAAATTCCCCGACAGAAAGCATGATGGGGAAAGTTGAACCGTCGGCCCGCTGCGCGGCAACCACTCTACCGATCCCAATGATCCTTTTTTCGCCCGTCGTCAGATATCGATGCATGTAGCCGTCATGCTCCGCGCGATAGGGTTGAGGCATCAGCATGTCGACGTTTTTTCCGCGGACTTCCGCCTCGGTATAGCCGAACTGGCGTTCTGCCGCAGCGTTGAACGAAACGATGCGCGCCTCCGAGTCGATGACGATCCCCGCGTCGGGAATGGTCCGGAAGATCGAGCGCACCTGTTCCTCGCTCTGGTCCAGTTTTTCCTTGGCAGACAAGGCATCGCGTCTTGAACGCCGCGCCATATCACCGGTGGCGGCAATAATGCATCCGGTAATCAGATAGACGGCGACGAGACTAAGATTGGCACCAAACGATTCGCCCGGCCCGCGTATCAAAAGCGCACCGATCAAAGTGATGGCGGTGCAGAGGATTCCCGGAATGAAGCCGCCGAGGAGCGCCGCCAGGAATGTGATCAGGACGATCAACGAGAACGCGATCCGACCGCCGGTCGCCGGCCCCAGCAAAAACTGCAACCCGACCACAGCGAGACTTCCGATGATCGCAAAGGCGTAAGCCGGCGGCCCGGAGAAGCGTCCAGAGAATATCTGACCAGAAACGGCGCTCGCCGTCGTTTGCAAATATCTGACTATAGGGGACAAGTGCGATCCGCCAGCATGAGTACAAAAACGGACATAGGCCGACCAGTTGCGCATATCGTCAAGACCTGGTGTATCCAGGTCGATGAAAATTTCTCTTTCACCTGTTTCAAGTTAACCATCGACACCGTCTCTCTGCGGGTATTCCCGCGGGAGTGCCGACGCTGCCGCCCGACGAGCCGCAAGATCGATCGACGATGACGCCTTCAGGTTCTGACTGACAGGCTGCGGGCTTGCGCCAAATCAAATACGATCGTCTTCGAATATGAGACCTTTTGATTTCATAATATAAATCAAGGGGTCAAATGCTCAGTTTAACAAGTCTCGGCGGCGCAGGCACTGTAACCGGCTCGAAGCATCTGCTTGAGATGGATGGCGCGTCTGTACTCATCGATTGCGGTTTGTTCCAGGGCCAGAAGCATCTCCGGGAAAAGAACTGGCAACCCCTTTCCGTTTCGCCACGCGACATCGGTGCGGTTGTGTTGACCCACGCGCATCTTGACCATTCGGGATACCTTCCTAAACTTGTAAAGGACGGCTATCGGAAACACGTCTACGCTACCGATGCGACCATTGACCTTTGCGACATTCTGCTGCGGGACAGCGGACACATCCAGGAAAGTGACGCCGAGTTCGCCAATCGCCATGGCTTTTCCAAGCATCGTCCGGCGCTTCCCCTCTACGGCGTTCACGAGGCCGAACGATGCCTGGCCCATTTTCGGCCCGTTGCCTTTCAAACGCCAATCGATCTGCCCCGCGGCGCCCGGCTGACTTTCCGGCGGGCCGGGCATATCCTGGGCGCCGCCACCGCTCAAATTGATTGGAATGGTCAAAGGATAGTCTTTTCAGGAGATCTCGGACGTTACGATGATCCGATGCTGCCTCCGCCGGAGCCCGTTGTCGACGCCGACTATCTGATCGTCGAATCAACCTACGGCAACCGAAAGCACGAGCCAACGGATCCGGTTGACGCATTAGGCGCTATCATCGAGCGCACCACGGCGCGCGGTGGCTCCGTCATTATTCCGGCCTTTGCGGTCGGCAGGGCGCAGGCCGTTCTTTATTATTTGTGGCAGCTCAAGGCCGCTGGACGTCTGCCGCTTACGCCGGTCTACCTTGACAGTCCGATGGCAATCGATGCCAGCCATCTCCTGTCCCGTCATGTCGCAGACCAGAACCTGAGCGCCGAGCACTGGCGCGATGTCTGCCGGGTCGCGACCTATACGGCTGACGTCGAAGCCTCGAAGGCCATCAGCCGAAACGCGGTGCCGAAGGTCATAATCTCAGCCAGCGGGATGGCGACAGGCGGCCGCGTTCTTCACCATATGAAGGCGTTTGGTCCGGATCATCGCAATACGATCCTCTTTTCAGGCTTTCAGGCCCCAGGCACGCGGGGGGCGGCTCTCCTGGGAGGCGCCAGGGAAGTAAAGATTCATGGTCAATGGGTTCCGGTACGGGCCGAGATCGCCAATTTGCCCATGCTGTCTGCTCACGCCGATGCTGACGAAATTCTGCGTTGGCTGAGCGGGTTCCGCAAAGCGCCGCGCAAGACTTTCATAGTCCACGGGGAGGCGGATGCGTCCGAGACGCTTCGCACGCGTATTGAAGGCGAACTCGGCTGGGCGTGCACTGTATCCGAACCGATGCGCAGGTACGCGCTGTGAAGATCCAAAGTGCCGTGACTGGCGAGCCAGAGGGTGTAAAGGCCCGGCGTCTGGGTTTGGTGAGCCAGCACGAAGCTATTGTTCTGATGCGCAGCGACTGCCACATCAGTCATGCCGAGGGCCTTTACGCCCGTGCTCAAGTGATCGTTACCGCATCCAGCGGCCTGGAAGCCTATGCAACGCTCTTTCAGGTCGAAGACGACTGGCTATCACCTGACGAGGCGGGTCTGTCGGATGCTGTCTGGACCCGACTGGGGTTGCAGGCAGGTTCAGCCGTCACCATCCGGCACGCGCCGCCGCTGGAATCCCTGTCGGCCGTCAGGCGCCGCATTCACGGCCAGCGGTTAACCGAGGACGCCTACCGCGGAATCGTCACCGATGCGGCGGCGGGACGTTATACAGACATACATCTGGCGGCCTTTCTGACCGCATCGTCGGCCATGCCGCTCGACCTGAACGAAATTACCTCACTGACCAAGGTGATGGTCGACGCGGGAGATAGGCTACGCTGGCCCTATTGTTCCGTTGTCGACAAGCATTGCGTGGGAGGTCTCCCCGGCAACCGGACAACGCCAATCGTCGTCGCGATTGCGGCGGCATGCGGACTGATAATGCCGAAGACGTCCTCCCGTGCCATCACGTCGCCCGCCGGAACGGCAGACACGATGGAGACCTTGGCGCCCGTCGATCTCGACCTGGCCACGATGCGCAAAGTCGTCGAGCGGGAGGGGGGATGTGTCATCTGGGGCCGGGCCGTCAATCTGAGCCCGGCGGACGACGTCTTCATTCGTGTCGAGCGTGTCCTGGACATCGATACGGAAGGCCAATTGATCGCTTCGATCCTTTCGAAGAAGATCGCGGCGGGTTCCACGCACGTTGTCCTGGACATTCCGGTCGGTCCGACTGCGAAGGTCAGGACGGACGAATCGGCGGAAGCACTCGCACTGGCTCTAAAGGCCGTCGCCAAGGCGTTTGGCCTCACCACCCGCTGTGTCTTTTCAGATGGTGCACAGCCGGTCGGCCGAGGGATAGGCCCCTGTCTCGAAGCCTTCGACATTCTGTCGGTTCTCCAAAATCGAGCAGACGCTCCGCAGGACCTCTGCAAACATGCTTCCCTTCTCGCCGGCGCTGCCCTGGAGATCGGTGGGTTGGCGTCTGTCGGCACGGGGACACGCATCGCGCAAAATGCCTTGGCGGATGGACGGGCCTGGGCGAAATTCCAGGCGATTTGCGAGGCCCAGGGCGGAATGAGAACGCCGGCGGTCGCACCGCATAGCCGGCCCTTGATTATGGAGCACAGCGGCCGGGTGATGCAAATCAATAACCGGAAGCTGGCGCGGCTTGCGAAGCTCGCCGGCGCTCCGGACGTGAAAGCCGCCGGCCTGCGCATGCTCGTGCGGCTCGGCGATGACGTACAGGCGGGGGATCCAATCCTCGAGATCCACGCGGCTTCGCCGGGAGACCTTTCTTACGCCCTCGAGTATGCCCGCGCGAACCCGGACATTGTGGAGCTGGAGGCATGATGCGGGCGGTTTTGGCAATGCCGGGCAATGAAGCGCTGGCTGGACAATTGGTGTCCGGCCTGTCGGCGCACGAAGTTGGTATGGAATGGCGGCGCTTTCCCGACGGGGAGGCCTATGTGCGTATATGCAGCGACGTTTCAGGTGTCCATGTGTTCATCGTCTGCTCACTGGTCAATCCCGATTCGAAAGTGCCCAGTCTGCTGTTCGCGGCGCGTACCGCACGGCAGCTCGGCGCTTCGAAAATCACTCTGGTTGCGCCGTACCTGGCCTATATGCGTCAGGACAAGGCGTTCAAAGCGGGCGAAGCGGTGACGTCTGCCTGTTTCTCGGCGTGGATTTCCCAATATTTTGACGATCTTGTCACTGTCGATCCGCACCTGCACCGCTACAGTCGTCTTTCAGAGATCTACCCTATCCCCTCGCAGGTATTGCACGCCGCGCCGCTTATCGGCCGGTGGGTCTCGGCGCATGTTGCAAATCCTCTGATCGTCGGCCCCGACGATGAAAGCCGGCAGTGGGCCTCGGAGATCGCGTCGGCGTCGGATGCTCCCTTTGCGGTTCTCGAGAAACTGCGCTCCGGCGACAGGCAGGTCGACGTCCGCCTGCCCGATCTTGCCAGGTGGGAACACCATACGCCGGTGCTGGTGGACGATATTGTATCGTCCGGCCGGACGATGATTGCGGCCGCTCACGGGCTAAGGACCCAGGGGTTTTCGACACTCTTTTGTATCGCCGTGCATGCGATTTTTGCCGGCGATGCCTACGCGGAGCTGACGGGTATTTTCGACCGGGTGGTTTCGACGGACGCGGTGCCACACACCTCAAACGCAATCGCGCTGGCTGAGCTGATTTCCAAAGGCATTCTGAGCAAATGACCGCTGCCTTCTCAAGCGTCCTGGTTCCGTTCTCAGGTCTGATCCTCGCTCTTGCCCTCGGTGTCCTGATTGGCGTCGAACGCGGCTGGTCGAGACGAAGCGATCCGGCAGGCAGCCGCATCGCCGGCATTCGGACTTTCGGCGTTCTGGGCCTGGTCGGCGGACTGACAGGTTATATCTGGCTGCATCACTCGGCGGGCCTGGCAGTCGTGCTTACAGGGGTAGCGGCTTTGACTTTGCTTGCGGGATTCATTGGTAAGGCCCGCGCAATGCAGGATATGAGCGCGACGTCGACGATTGCCGGTATCGCGACTTTGGCGATCGGTATTCTGGCCGGCTTCGGTGCCGTAACCGTCGCTTCTGTGAGCGCGGCCCTGATGACGCTGCTGCTGTCGTCGAGGCGACAGCTACACAATTGGATCGAGCGATTGAGTGAGAGCGAGATCCAGGCGATTTCCGTGTTTGCCGTCATCAGCCTTGCCGTCCTGCCACTCTTGCCGGATGGGAACTATGGCCCCTTCGAAGCCTGGAATCCCCGGCACATCTGGATGGTTGTGGTTCTGGTGTCAGGATTGTCGTTCGCGGGCTACCTGGCCTCGAAGTGGCTTGGAGAGTCGCGGGGAGTCCTGGCGACATCCGCTGCCGGCGCCGTTGTGTCCTCTACAGCCGTGACTGTCGCCCTGGCGAGCCGCATTCAGAAAAAGGATGGCCATGAGGACATACTGGTGGCCGGTATCGCCCTTGCCTCCGCGATCATGTTTCTGCGCGTCTTGATCCTGACAGCCGTGCTCGCGCCATTTGCCTTTTCATCCCTCGTTATCATCATCGGACCGCCTGCGGCGACGGGGGTCATTTACGCCGGATGGCTGGTGTGGAAATCGCGCGCGGTGCCCGCGACTTCGGCGTCCACCGTAACGGTGCGAAACCCGTTCGATCTGAGGCCCGCGTTCGCGCTCGCAGGGCTCGTGGCAGCCTTGTCGGTGCTGGCTCGGTGGCTTCTTCAAGAGATCGGCGAGACAGGTGTCGCCGTTGCGCTGGCCATCTCGGGCATGGTGGACGTCGATTCTGCCATAATCACGATGGGCGGTCTGCCGCCTGAGGCAGTGCCGGGGGTAACCGCGGGCCTGATTCTCGCCATGCCCGTCATGCTCAACACAGTTCTTAAGGCGGCCATTGCTGTCATGACAGCTGGCGGCCGCAATGGTTGGCGCGCAGCCGTTCCATTGATCCTAAGCCTGTTTGCGGGACTTGCCGGTCTGCCATTCGTGCTCTTCTCATAAAAAAAGGCGCGGTGTGAACCGCGCCTTTCAGAGGGCTTGTCGCTTCCTATTTGGAGAAGTCCAGGACCATGCGACCTTCGATCTTGCCGGCGCCCATCGAAGAGAAAATGGTGTTGATATCCTCAAGTGGCGCCTTGGTGATCTCCGCCTTTATCTTGCCTTCAGCGGCGAAGGCCAGGGCCTCGTCGAGATCGCGCCGTGTTCCCACGATCGACCCTCTGACGGTAATACGTTTGAGGACAACGTCAAAAATCGGAAGGGGGAAGGCACCTGGCGGCAGGCCGACCAGACTGATGGTTCCCTTGCGCCTGACGATGTCCAGTGCCTGCGAAAAAGCCGGCGGCGAGACGGCAGTGACGAGCACGCCATGGACGCCTCCCCCGGTTGTCCTGATCAGATCGGACAAAGCATCCTGCGACCGGCCGTCCACGACGATATCCGCGCCGCTGCTGCGGGCGAGATCCAGTTTGTCCGCCGCTATATCAATGGCGGCGACGTGAAGGCCCATGGCTTTTGCATATTGTATCGCGACATGTCCAAGGCCGCCGATGCCGGAGATCGCGACCCATTCGCCGGGCCGGGCTTCCGTTTCAATCAAGCCTTTGTATGTCGTGACGCCGGCGCACAGAATAGGGGCGGCGTGGGCAAAACCCAAACCATCGGGAATCCGCGCCGCGAACGAGGCTGTGGCAATTACATACTCGGCGAAGCCGCCGTTGCAGCTGTATCCGGTATTGCGCTGTTGCAAGCACAAGGTTTCCCATCCGGTTTGACAATACTCACAGTGTCCGCAGGCGTCATGCAGCCACGCAACGCCCACACGATCACCGTCCTTCAGATGGGTTACGCCTGCTCCCACGCCGGCGATAACACCCGTGACCTCGTGGCCCGGTATGAAGGGGGGCTGCGGCCTTATCGGCCAATCGCCATTCGCGGCATGCAGATCGGTGTGGCACACGCCGCAGGCCATGACTTTTACCAGGACTTCCCCCGGCCCTGGTGCGGGGACCGGAAGGTCTTCGATCGCCAGTGCCTGGCCAAAGCTGCGCACGACAGCCGCTTTCATTGTGGTGGACATGTCTAACCTCGATGAATCTGGCCCTGGCTTCGCATGAAAAGCAGGTCCCGGCCTTGACCGAGATCAACCCTAAAGGCCGACGCTGCATCGTCGCAGTTGGTGCGAGGCTTCTATTGGAACCACGCGGACCTGGTGAACCTGAAAGCTCTTCGAACCGTCTTTTCGGCGGCGTGTCTGAATGGTGCCCATTTCATTCCAGCCGTTTTTCATTTACATCGAGCCGTTACATCATGGCGCGATTTTCGGTACATCATTTGCCCAGCACATCATTGATGTACTGGCGTAAAAATGAGGAAAACGGGTGTGAAAAGTTTCGTTGACAAGTTTGCGAGTGGCAGAAAAGTTGGATAAAATTCGCCATAAAGACGCCTGCCGTTTTTCCGTCGCGCCGATGATGGACTGGACCGACCGGCATTGCCGGGCGTTTCACCGCGTGCTGACCCGCCGGGCCCTGCTCTATACGGAAATGGTGACATCGAAGGCGCTCATCCATGGCGACCGCGAGCGCCTGCTGGGCTTTTCCGATATCGAGCATCCGGTGGCTTTGCAACTGGGCGGCTCCGAGCCCGATGAGCTGGCGCAGTGCGCGAAGATCGCCGAAGACTGGGGCTATGACGAAGTCAACCTCAACTGCGGCTGTCCGTCGGATCGCGTGCAGTCGGGATCGTTCGGCGCCTGCCTGATGCGAGAGCCGCAACTGGTGGCCGACAGCATGCAGGCCATGGGCGAGGCGACGAAGCTGCCGGTCACGGTCAAATGCCGCATCGGCGTCGATGATCAGGAACCGCGCGACAGCCTGTTCGCACTTGTCGAAGCCTGCAAAAAGGCGGGTGTAGGCACTTTTATCGTCCACGCCCGCAAGGCGTGGCTGAAAGGCCTGTCGCCCAAGGAAAACCGCGACGTCCCGCCGCTCGATTACGAACTCGTTTATGAGCTCAAACGCAGCCACCCGGACCTGATCATCAGCATCAATGGCGGTATTGCGACGCTGGACGAGGCGGAGGCGCACCTGACGCATGTCGATGGCGTCATGCTGGGCAGGGCGGCCTATCACGAACCGGCGATGCTGGGCCAGGTCGACCAGCGCTTTTTCGGTGAAGGCGACCACGTCGGCCCATTCGCGGCGCTGGAGGCCTACCGGCCGTACATGCAGGCGCAGCTGGAAGCCGGCACGCCGTTGCCGCATATGGCGCGGCATATGCTGGGCGTAATGCACGGATTGCCCGGAGCGCGGGCCTTCCGCCGCATCATGACGGTCGATGCGATCGCGCCGGGGGCAGGGTTGGAAGTGCTGGACCGCGCTATTGGGGCTGTCCATGAGGCCGTCGAGGCGGGCCGTCTGCGCCGTGAAGCGTACGAGGCTGAGAAGGCGTAAGGGAGGCGGCCAAACTCCGCACAGGCACTACGGATGCAGGATCAGGCTCGACGGTGTCGCTTCGAAGCGGCTGAGGCGGCCGAGATAGCTCATGCCCAGGAGTGAGGTCTCCAGGCCTTCCTTGACGACGAGCGCATCGACGTTGCGCACCTCGCTTTGGCCGACGCCAACCTTGGCCAGGTTCACTAGGGCGGCGGTGGTTTCACCATTTGCGGTCGAAACCTTGTGATCGAAGGGCAGGGTCTGAACGTCGAAGCCAAGACGCTGGGCGTCGGCCGGCGTCAGGACGACGACGGTTGCGCCGGTATCGACCAGCAGGCGTACGGCTTTGGAATTGACGACGGCATTGGCCCAGAAATGTCCGTCCGACGCCTTGGGAATAGCCGTCAGATGGCTTTCGCCTGTGTCGGCTTCGGAGCGGGTTTCCGATGCCGCGAGCGGCGCCGTCACGGCCGAGGCAGCGTGGTCGGGAGATTTGCGTAAATTGTCGCCGAGGGACAGCATGCCGTAACAGGCGGCAATAGCGGCAACGACGGCGCTGCCCAGGACAATGACCGATTTGGACATGAGACGCAGAAAACTCCTGACGCAATCCCTTCTGGATTCATGTCCATCATAGGCGGATTGGGTTAGTTTAAAGTGAAGACGATGGTTAAAAGCGAAGTGTCCGGCGAGTCACAAATCGCCAATCGGAGAAAAAAATATTAGCTTTAATTTCAAATGGATGTGTGGAAGTAGCCCGAATTAATAATCCGGGTTCGGATTAATTGTTGCAATCCTGTCCGATTGTGGCACACTCAACTTCGACGCGACGACGGCTGAGAGGGTGAGAGCCCCTGGGAGTTTGCGACGCGTCTTCTGGTCCGTGTGCAATTGGAAAAGGAGACGCTAATCATGCAAGACCAAGACAAGAAACAACATGCGATGACTTCGTTTGCCCTGTTCGGAGGCCTTTTCGGCAGCCCGCGCTCAGGCTCGGAGAAATCGCCGCGCAACATCAGCCGTCCTCAGGATTTCCGGCCCTTTGAACGCAAGTAGCCGTCTGGCAGATACCTCGATAAAATAAGGCCCTCCGCAAGCGGAGGGCCTTATCGTTTAGCGTCCCTGAATTCACCAGGCGGGGCGGGGCGCCCCGTCGCTCAGTCGGGGCAAGCTTAGTTGGAGGCCAGCTTGACGCCGGCCTTGGCTTCAGCCGCGGCCATGTTCGGGCTGGCCTTGTTGACCTTGGTCGTTGCGTTGCCGCCGGTGCCATCAAACTTGGAGTTCAGTTCAACCCAGTACAGGCCGTCGGCCGCCAGGAAGTTGTACTTGAAATCGACGGTGTAGCTGCCGGCACGGAAGTCGCAGCTGGAAATGTTCACCATCTGCTTGCCGGTGACGGCGACGACCTTCGAAACGGCCGCCTTGCCGACGCCCGCGGCCAGCATGCCGGCGGTGGCTTCTTGTTCTTCGCTGCACTCGCCCGCGAACGCGCTGCCGGCGGTGAGGGCCATGGCGGCAATACCGCCTGCGATAATAAGGTTTTTGATCATCTGGGTAACTCCTTGATGTTCTTCAGGGTGAGCCCACACTAAACGAAATAGGATAAGGTTCCGTAAACCGGCCCGTAAACCACTGATCAAGCTTGATTAACGCCGTTGTTCACAAGGCGTTGCGGTTTAAGGCGAAAACCTTAACGACATTCGCCCCGCCAAAACCGGCCTGAAATTTTTCAGCACATTTTACCGCTGACGCGGTTGGCGCGCGTATTGGGTCCTGCTGGCACCGGACAAAAAAACGGAGGCCTGTGACGGCCCCCGCTTATGTGGCTTCTCGTAAAAAAGCTTAGTTGGCGGCCAGCTTGACGCCTTTGGACGCCGAGGCCGAGGCCAGGTTCGGGCTCAGCTTGGTCAGGGTCAGTTCGGCGACAGCGCCGCCGTTGAGCTTGGCCTTGCCTTCGGCCCAGTAAAGGCCGTCGGCGCCGATGAGGTTATACTTGAATTCGGCATTGACCTTGCCGGCGGCGGCGTCGCACGCTTCCAGCGACAGCATCTGCTTGCCGGTCGAAGTGACTACGGGGCTGATCTTGGCCGAAGCGGCCGAGGCAATGGCCTTGCCGATCGCAGTTTCCTGGCCCTCATCGCACTCGGCGAAGGCGCTGGCTGCGGTGACGGAGAAGGCGAGGGCGGCCGTGACGGCCAGTGCGGCGTTGCGGGACAGATTACGCTTTTGCATTTTGCAGGTCTTTCTCAGTACGCAATTCTACGGGGCGCTACGGCGGTAGCGGTGACATCGGTGTCAGTCACGAGGTGCTTCTTACGACTTCAGGTTTAACGGCGCGTGAATCATTTCGCACTTGCAGCAAAAAAATTTCCGGGCGCCATGTGCAAGACGTATGAGCGGTTTCGGCGTGATATCGCGCCGATCCAAATAAAAAAGAGACGCCGTTTCCAGCGTCTCTCTCGTCATATGTCCGGACCGGCTCGCAGGGCCGTGCGGGCCGGTAGGATGGGCGGCTTTAGGCCGCGGTCAGTTCAGCAAGGAAGCGGCGGATATTCTCGCTCATGGCCTCCGTGCGCTTGGTCAGCTGGTTGGCCGCGCCAAGCATTTCGGTTGAAGCCTTCTCGGTGTCCGCCGCCGAAGCCGACAGCTGGGCAACCGACGAGGAGGCCATCGAGGTGCCGTCCGACGCTTCGTTGACGTTGCGGGCGATTTCGTTGGTGGCGTCGCCTTGTTGATGGACCGAGTCGGCGATGGACGAAGCGATTTCGTTCATGTGCTTGATGGTCTCGCCAATGCCGCGGATGGCGTTGACGCCGTTCTGGGCAGCGGCCTGGATGTCCTTGATGCGATCGCGGATTTCGTCGGTGGCCTTGGCGGTCTGCTGGGCCAGCGACTTGACTTCCGAGGCGACGACCGCGAAGCCCTTGCCGGCTTCACCGGCGCGTGCGGATTCGATCGTGGCGTTCAGGGCCAGCAGGTTGGTTTGCTGGGCGATGGCGTTGATGAGGTCGACGACTTCACCGATCTGGTCGGCGGCGCGGCTCAGTTCGGCCATGGACTCGTTGGTGCGGTCGGCTTCCGACACGGCTTCGGCGGCGATTTCCACTGAACGGACGGCCTGGTCGCCGATGACGCCGATCGAGGCGGACAGTTCGGTCGTGGCCGAGGCGACGTTCTGGACGTTGTCGGCCGAGTTGCGGATCGACGATACGGCCGATTGCGAGCGGCGCTCGTTCTCGCCGGCGATGGTCAGCAGGGTACGGCCATTGGCATCCAGGTCCGACGCGGCGTTGGAGAGGGCGTCCAGCATGTCCTGGGCTTCGTGGCGGAAGCGTTCGGCCAGTTCGGACATCTGACGGGCGCGCTCTTCGCGGGTCTTGGCGGTGGCCGCCTCGATCGCCATCAGACGTTCCTTTTCCTCGGCGTTCGACTTGAACACGTTGAGGCTGTCGACGACCATTTTCAGCTCGTCCTTGCGGGTCAGGGCCTGGATGTCGACATTCAGGTTGCCGTTGGCCAGCTCCTCGGTCGTCTTGGCGATGCGGTTGATTCCGTTGACCGTCAGGCGCGAGAACAGGAAGGCGATACCGCCGGACAGACAGGCCATGATGACGGCGAAAATCGTCAGGAAGCTGATGCCCGTCGCCTGGGCAGCCTTGGCGTCTGTCGCGGCCTTGGGGGCGGCGGCCTTGCTGCCCTCGATGATCTTGTCCGACAGTTCCGACATCTTGGCGTAGCCGTCGTCAAACTGCGACATCATCGGACCAACCGAAGCGAAGTCGACGTCCATGACCGAGCCGGCGAACTCGACGGCTTCCTTGTAGGTCTTCACTTCCTTGTTGAGATCGGTGAGCTGCTTCTTCTGGGTCGCGTCGGTCGCCGTGTCGGCGCTCTGCTTGACGCGGTCCGAAATCTTGCCGAGGTCTTCGGACACCTTGGCGACGTCGGCCGAAGCATTGGCGCCCGGATTGGTCGCCTTGGTCAAAAGGGCGTTATACAGGTCGCCGTTGGCTTCCTTGATGTCGGCCTTGATATCGGCGATCTTGACGATTTCCGGCATGGACACATTGTTGATGCGGTCGATCGTCTTGCCCTGGCCATTCATGACGTATATGGCGCCGCCGGTCAGGATCGCCATGACGGCGGTTGCCACGGCAGCGGGCGCCATGAACTTGATGGTGAACGGCCAGTTCGAGATATTGAATCCGACCGCCGGCTTGCTGGCACTCTGTTTCGTCATTTTGGCCCCTGACTTAACGTAGGTATGGTTGTCAATGCATTATGATACGGACGCATACGGCGTACGTTTGGGCCAAACTGTCAGATTAAGGTTGTTGAAATACTAACGGTATCGATTTTGTTGCAATTCGGGACAAGCCGGTATCGGTGTCCTGTGTTGCCGCAAATAAAAAGCCCGGCGCTGGGGCCGGGCCTGATGCTGGACGATCGGAATGAGGTTACTGGGTGCCGCCTTCGGGATGAAGGGCCACTTCGGCGACAATGTCCTGGGCGGACTTGCCGGTAATGACGGTCTTGACCGGGATGGCCTTGCCCTGCGCCGCGTCTGCCTTGTTGACCGCTGAAATCATCTGGATACGGGCATCACCCGCGGGTGCGGCAGGCGCAGTTGTCTGAGCCGCGTTCAGTGCGTCGCTCTCGTTGACTGCCTCCTTGGCGTCCGCCTGGACGAGGACAGCCGGAGCATCGGACGCCTGGACGGACTCGAGGCTGTTGTCTATGCGCGAGCCGCGGCCGCGGAACTGATAGAAGACGTGGCTGCCGACCGTGCCGACACGCACCATTGTGTTCGACCAGCTGGGCGCGACATAGCTGGCGTGGAAGTGGGTGGCGGTGCCGACCGACTTCATGACATAGCCTTCGAGCGCAGCGGAAGCGACTTCACGGGCGCGGCGCCAGTTATAGGCCTCGACCGGACGGCCCATTATGCCGTTGCAGGTAAAGCTGAACTGGCAGGAGATGCGGCGGTT
>CBIHPL010000001.1:0-30009 GCA_966212005.1 uncultured Asticcacaulis sp. | reverse complement strand
CCCCCGCCCGCGCGCGGGGGGGTGAAAGCGGTGGCGCCGCGGGGGGTGGGGCCCTACGATGGGGTGTCCCAATCGGTGTGGTAATCCTGGTTTTTGGCGGCTTGCCCGGCGACCCCGCCGCCGCTGGTGACCGCGCTGACATAGCCGGTCGCATAGGAATTGCTGATCGTACCTCCGTCGCTGAATCCGACCAGGCCGCCGGCGTAGAGGTTGCCGAAGACGCCGCCGGTGGCGAAGGAATTGCTGATCGTGCCGCCTGAGTTGTAGGCGACCAGTCCGCCGGTGGTGTTGGCGGTGCCGGTGACCGTGCCGGTCGCATAGGACTCGCTGATCGTGCCGCCGCTGTCGTTCCAGCCGACCAGCCCGCCCATGTCGCTGACGCCGCCATTATCGCCGTTGCTGGTGACGGAACCCGTCGCGTGCGAGCTTTGGATCAGGCCGGCGTTGATGCCGACCAGTCCACCCGAGCGGTAGACAACATACATGTCGGCCGAACTGTAGCTATTGTAAATCTGGCCATAGTTCTCACCGACCAGGGCGCCGGTGTACCAGTTGCCGTAGATGGTGCCGCCATCGATTCCGATGTCGCGGACGACGCCGGTATTGTAGCGAAAGAGACCGATACTGTCGCTTCCGGCTGCATTGATGTTCAGGTTGGATATGGTGTGGCCGAGGCCGGTAAAGGTGCCATCCGACGACTCCATCACGCGGTCGGTAAAGGTTGTGCCCGACAGATCGAGCGACTTCGCCAGGGCGTAACGGCCCGTGCCGCCGTCGATGCCCAGCAGGTCTGCTTGCGTGTAAAGCAGGTTGTAGGTCTGGCTGTTAATGGTCAGGGACTGGCCCGCGCCCGCCGTATTGGTAAAGCTGAGGCTCTTGCCCTTCAGGAAGCTGTAGTCGCCCGAACCGCCGCTACTTGTCTTGAGCGTAATGGCATTGGTGCCGGACACCGTCACATCCGCATTGATGTAAAGATTGTCATAGGCTTCGAAGGTCACGGCATTGCTGCCGCTGATCGTCAGGTCGGTGTCGATGCTGAGGTCGCCGCTCGACGTCTTGACGGTTGTGGAGCCGGAGCCAAGAGCGCTGTCGATGCTGAAGCTGCCCGACGCGGTAATGCGGTTGATCGCCGACGACAGGGTCGATTGCAGGGCTGTATAGTAGGTCGAGCCGAAGGCGGTGGCGGGCCCTGACCCTGTCAGGAACGCCGAATAGGTCGTTGCCGCGGTGTTTGACGTGAAGCTGCCCGAGGTGACGTTCAGACTGGAAATACTGGCGTTTGACAGATTTGCCGTGTCGCTGAACGCCGCGCCGGTAACGGCCGATCCGCCGCTGAGCACCTGCGTAACGCCCGCGCTGCTGCCGGCTGTGCCGGTAGCTACGGGGACATAATAATAGCCGTTGGCGCCGGACCGGCTGCTGCCCAGCAGATTGCCGCCCGAATAGAGCGCGATGGTGGAGTTCGCGACCGCCGTGTTGCTGCTGTTGTAGGCCGTGCCGCTGACCGCCGTGACGCCGTTCGGGAAAAAGGTCTTCAGGTAGGGATAGAGATCGGTGCCGGTACCCCAGACGCTGCTGGAAAAGCCTGTCGGCAATGTGCCCTGAAGCTGGGCCGTGGTCTGGGCCGTGCCCTTGCCCGTATCGCTCCGGCCTGTGGTCGATGAATCGTAGTAGCTGTTGGAAACAGTGCCGCCGTTTTGACCGACCAGACCGCCGAGACCGGTATTTCCGCCAGTGAACTGGCCGGTGGCAAAGGAGTTGCTGATCGTGCCCGAAACATTCCAGCCGACAAGGCTGGCGATGTTGTTGACGCTGCTGCTGTTGATGGTGATCGTTGCCGTCGAGAAACTGTTGGTGACCGTTCCTCCGTTGTTGCGGCCAAGCAGCCCGCCGGTGGAACCGAACGTGCTGGTCACAATGCCGTTTGTGAAACTGTTGCGGATTATGCCGCCGCTGTTGTTAATCCCTACCAGACCGCCGTTTACTGATGCTGTAGTGTTTATCGATGCGGAACTCCAGGCGTTGGCCACCGTCCCGGAATTGCTCGCGACCAGGCTTCCGACGATCCCAACGCCCGAAACAGTGCCACCGGAAAGACCGATATCGCGGATGGTTCCGCTATTGTTAGCGAAAAGGCCGACGGTGCTGCTCGTCCTGGTAATGCTGAGATTGCTGATCGTATTGCCGAGGCCGGTGAATATCCCGCCGGAATTGAATGTAGTGATCGGGTTCGAGGTATATGGGGTGGCTGAGGCATCGAGCGACTTGGCCAGGGCGAATTTACCGCTCGACCCGTTCATGGTCGCCACGTCGCTCATGCTGTAGAGCAGGGTATAGGCGGTGCCGTTGATGGTCAGCGACTGGCCGCCGCCTGCCGTATTGGTGAAGCTCAGCGACTTGCCATAGGCAAAATAGTAGTCGCCGCCCGACCCGCCATTATTGGTCTTCAGAACGACACCGCCCGCGCCCGAGGCCGTCACATTGGCGTTGACGTTGATCGAATGGTAGGAATCGAGCGTCAGGGTGTTCGCGCTCGACCAGCTGATATCCGAATTGATGACGATGTCGCCGCTGCCGGATGTGCTGTTGCCCGGGCCGGTGGCCGTCGTTGCCGTCGTTTGCAGCGTGACATTGGTCGTGGCGAGGTTGGTATTGATCGTCGTGGCCGCCGATGCATCGACCGTCAAATCATCCGGATCGATCAGCCACGTGCCCGAGGTCGCGCCCGTGGTGTCGATGCGCGCGCCGGTAAAATCGACCTTGCGGCCCGAGGTTTCGACGAAGCCGCCGCTCAGGTCGCCCTTGGCTACGGCATTGCCGTGGAAATCGAGCTGGCCCGATGCCATGTCGGCAATGACCATGACCGTGCCGCCAGTATCCTTGCCGGAGGCATCAAGCGTCGCATCGTTTGCGACCGCAATCGTTTGGCCTGTGATATCGATCCGTCCGCCATCGTTTGCGGTGGTGGCCGCAAGGGTGCTGCCCGAGATCTCGACAGAACCCGCGCCGGCGCTTAGATAGATGCGGCCGTCGCGGCTGCTGACGCCGGTCGCCCGGATCACGCCTTGGGTATTGCCGGCCAGGGCATAGACATTGCCGCCCTCGGCGCGCAGTTCAGCCGTGGCCGCTTCGATATTTCCGGTATTGGTGACGGATGTGCCCGCCCCGCCGCTGAGCACCAGGAACTTGCCGTCATCCACGCGGGCGTCGCGCATCAGGATGCGGTTGCCGGCCAGAAGACCCAGCGTGCCGTTGGGGGCGACGACCGTGCCGTCATTGCGGACATTGGCGGCGACCAGGGCGACATCGCCACCCAGGGCGCCGACCTGACCGAGATTGATGACCGAGGCCAGCGATGAGCCCTCGAACGTCAGGTCGCCGCCGTTCATGAAGTTCGTATTGCCGATATCGAGTGTTGCGGCGACGAAATCGCCGCCGACCCTGACCACACCCGACTTGCCGATCACGACTCCGTTCGGGTTGATCAGGTAGACCGAGCCGGTCGCCGACAAAAGGCCGTCGATCGAGGACAGGTTGGCGCCGGTGACGCGGTTGAGCGTCGCGCCACCGCCGTTATTGAAATTGACCTCTCCGCCGTGACCGATGGAGAAGTTGGTCCAGTCGATAACGGCCTTGTCCGTCGTCTGCGTCACCGTCACGGTGGAGGCCGAGCCGGCGATGTCGGCGCTTCCCGCCACGACCTGACCGCCGGATGGCAGGGTCTGCGCCTGCATCATGCCTGGAATCAGCAGGCCTGAGGCCAAGGCAGCCGCCAGGATGGTGCTGTACCTGAGCCCTTGCCGCGTTGTCCTGCGAACGGAGGTGAAACGGAGTGTGTTAAACGCGGTGTATGCTTTTTGCATGACGATAACTTTGGGCGTAGGGCTACCAGAACGCGAGTAGGGTATGTCGATAGAGTTTCGGCATGGTTAAGCGGCGTTTTCGCTTATCGAAACGCGCCGACCTCTACCTCGCCTGGCTGGAAGCGCTCGAGCAACTGAAAGCCAGGTTGCCGCGGTCAGGGAAAAAGGCCGACGCGCTGGACGCGCATCCGTGAACTGCCGGTCTATATCGACCGCCGCCTGGGCGGGGTCATGAGAAGCAGCCTCTCTTCGCGGAGACTGTTTTTTTCCGCGCTGTGTCCAATTCCGGCTGCGGAAACGTCTGCAGGACAAGACCAAGACATGGCTGGATCCCGATGAATGCGTTACGTGACATGCTGGATAGGCTATGACGGGCGGCTTCCAGCGCCTATAACAACAAGATGGCCGGCTGATCCGGTGCCATGATGCCTCAAAAAAGCTTCCTCGAGTCCCGACATGAAAGCCAGACTGTTCCTGTTCAGCGTCCTGGCCGCGCTGACGGCTTTGTCCGCCTCTGCGCAGACGCCCGCGCCCTATCTTCAGGTGACGCTGAACGCCAGGACCCGTGCGGCCGACCTGGTCTCGCGCATGACGCTGGAAGAAAAGGCCGCTCAGATCCAGAGCGGCGCGCCGGCTATTCCGCGCCTGGGCATTCCCGCCTACGACTACTGGAACGAAGGGCTGCATGGCGTTGCCCGGGCGGGTGACGCGACTGTCTTTCCACAGGCGATCGGCCTGGCAGCGACCTGGGACCCGCCTGCGATCAGGCAGGTGGCGGATGTCATTGGGACTGAGTTCCGCGCCAAAAACCTCAAGGCGCGGGCAGCGGGGGGCGGCGACACCAAACGTTATGAAGGCCTGACTGTCTGGTCGCCGAACGTCAACATCTTCCGCGATCCGCGCTGGGGGCGAGGGCAGGAAACCTGGGGTGAGGACCCATACCTGACCTCGCGCATGGGCGTGGCCTTTATCCAGGGCCTGCAGGGTGAAGATCCGCTGCACCCGAAGACCGCCGCCGTTGTCAAGCACTTTGCGGTCCATAGCGGTCCCGAGGCCGACCGCCACAAGGACGACATCCATCCGTCACCGCGCGACCGTGTCGACACCTACCTGCCGGCTTTCCACGCCGCGGTGACCGAAGCCAGGGTTGAAGGCATCATGTGCGCCTACAACGCGATCGATCGCGTCCCGGCCTGCGCGAACCAGGACTATATGATCGATACGCTGCGCAAGAGCTGGGGGTTCAGGGGGCATGGCGTCTCGGACTGCGCTGCGATCGCCGACTTTTACCTGCCGACCTCGCATGCCTACGTCAAAACGCCGGAAGAGGCGGTCGCTGCCGCCATCAAGACCGATGTCGATGTCATCTGCGACTTCGTCGCCAACAAGACCTTCGATCCTCGGACAACGGTCAATGCCGTCAAACAGGGCCTGATAAGCGAGGCGGACCTCGACAAGGCGCTGGTGCGCCTGTTCGATGTCCGCATGCGGCTGGGCCTGTTCGATCCGGTCGGAACGGGGCCCTATGGTGCGATCACGGCCAGGGACTTCGACACGCCGGCTCATCGCGCCCTGTCCCTGAAGACGGCCGAGGACGCCATGGTCCTGCTCAAGAACGACGGCCTGCTGCCGCTGAAGGCCGCGCCGAAACGCATAGCCGTCATCGGTCCCAATGGCGACAGCGTCGATGCCCTGGTCGGCAATTACAACGGGACGCCGTCCAGGCCGGTCACGGTTTATGCCGGCCTCAAGGCGCGCTTCCCGGACGCAGAGGTGACCTATGTCGAAGGCACCGGCTGGATCGCGCCGCCGCTCGAGCCCGTGCCGGACGCGGCGCTCTGCATCGATCAGGCCTGTACGACCAAGGGGCTGAAGCAGGAGGAATTCAAGGGGGCGAAGCTGGAAGGCGCGCCGGTCGTGACGAAGACCGAGATGAACGCGAAGTTCCGCTGGGGCTGGCCGCAGCGTGAGGAGCGCGAAAGCTCTATCCGCTGGACCGGCTATATCAAGGCCGGTGAGACGGGCGCCCATCGCTTCCGTTTCACGGGCGACGACGGCTATCGGATCTATATCGACGACAAGCTCGTCGCAGATGTCTGGGATATTGCCTGGCCGACATCTGACGTGGATGTGCAGCTCAAGGCCGGGCAGGTCTATAAGCTCCGGGTCGAGGCCGTGCAGCGCGGGGTGCGCGAAGATCAGCTTCTGCAATGGAGCCGGCCAAGCAACGGCGATGAACAGGCGCTGGCCGCCGCTAAGTCCGCCGACCTGATCGTCTTCGCCGCCGGTCTGACGTCGCGCCTCGAAGGCGAGGAGATGCGCGTGGCGGCGCCCGGTTTCGCAGGCGGCGACCGCACCAGTCTGGACCTGCCGGCGCCGCAGCAAAAACTCCTGGAACGTCTGCACGGCACCGGCAAGCCCGTCGTTCTGGTCCTGATGAACGGCAGCGCGATGAGCGTTAACTGGGCCGACGCCAATGTGCCGGCCATCGTCGAGGCCTGGTACCCGGGCGGCGAGGGCGGCCGGGCCATCGCCAATCTGCTGGCCGGCGATTTCAGTCCGGCGGGCCGTCTGCCGGTGACCTTCTACAGGTCCGCCGACCAGCTTCCGTCGTTCAAGGACTACGACATGACCGGCCGGACCTATCGCTATTTCGCAGGCGAAGCGCTGTATCCTTTCGGCCATGGCCTGAGCTATACGAGCTTCTCGTACGGCAGGCCGCTCGTCAGCCGGTCGAATATCAGGGCGGGGGAGGCGGTAACTGTGTCGGCGGACGTCACCAATACCGGGCCGCACGACGGTGACGAAGTCGTCCAGCTCTACGTCACCCGCCAGGGCGGCGGAGCGCCGATTCGCGCGTTGAAGGGCTTCGAGCGGATTGCGCTCAAAGCCGGCGAAACGAAGCGTGTCACCTTTACGCTCGATGCCCACGCCATGAGCGTGGTCGATGAGAAGGGCAATCGCGCCGTTGAGGCCGGAACGGTGGATATCTGGATCGGTGGTGGCCAGCCGGGCCAGCGCGTCGGCCTGCCTCGGGTTTCAGGAGCAGCTGCGCAGGTCGATATCGCCGGCCGCAAGACAATCGCGCCTTTTTAGAGCAGCGACCTTTCGGCCGGCGCCGGCGCGGCAGATGATCTTTGCACCCCGCGGCCTTTTCCCTCCGGTTGGCAGGGTTTTTAGGGTTGAAACCCATTTCGGGAAAGGTCATACAATCTGTGTCCTTTCATGACGCGCCGCAGATGTCCGAAACCAAGAAGCTTTATCGCCAGATCGCTGATTCCATTGCCGCCGAAATCGAGTCGGGGCGATATGCGCCGGGTGACCGGTTGCCGACGGAGCGGGACCTGGCGGTGCATTTCGGCGTCAGCCGCCCGACGCTGCGCGAAGCCCTGATTGCTCTTGAGATTCTTGGCTATATAGAGGCCAAGCATGGCCATGGCATATTGGTGACGGAACGTCACGCGCCCGCCACGCCGATTACCGACAGCGAAATCGGCGCTTTTGAACTGATCGAGGCGCGCCGCCTGTTCGAAGGCGAGGTTGCGGCGATGGCGGCGACCCAGGCCAATGACGAGCAGGTCGCCGATCTGGAAAAGCTGCTGAAGCAAATGGCCGACAAGGACCCGGTCGTCGCCGAAAAAGCCGACCGTGAGTTCCACCTGATGCTGGCCCACGTCACCGGCAACGGCGCCCTGATCACGACGGTCGAAAACCTGTGGGACTGGCGCTATCGGTCGCCGCTGGCCCGCAACATCCTGTCCCGTGCGGCGGATCTCGGCATGGCGGCGCGCATTCGTGAACACACGGCGATCGTCGATGCCTTGCGCAACCGGTCGCCCGCCGCCGCGCGCCAGGCCATGCACGACCATATGGACCGCGTTATCGAGCACCTGCTCAACGCGACCGAGGACTTCGCCGTCGAAACCGCCAAAAAGGCTTCGACCGAGCGCCGCAGGGCTTTGGCCAAGAAGTTCAAGGCGCTGGCGATTTCGCTGGAAGCGTAAGGGCAGGGCAGGCCTCTTCTGTCAGCCTGCTCCTGTTCCAGAACTTTATTCTGCTGACATTATCCGTCGCGACTCGCGCTATGCCGATACCGCACCTATCTGACCGCAGGCGGGCGCAAAAAGGGCAAACATGGATAGCATCATCTCCATCAAGGGTCTGCGCAAGACCTACAAGGGCGGCCATCAGGCGCTCAAGGGCGTCGACCTGGACATCAGGCGCGGCGAAATCTTCGCATTGCTGGGCCCTAACGGCGCCGGCAAGACGACGCTGATCGGCGCCGTCTGCGGGCTGGTGCGAATCACCGAAGGCACGGTTATGGCCGATGGCCACGACGTGGTGAGGGACTTCCGCAAGGCGCGCGAAAAGATCGGCCTGGTGCCGCAGGAACTGGCGACCGACATGTTCGTCAAGGTGTGGGATACGGTCGAGTTCTCCCGGGGCCTGTTCAACAAGAAGCCGAACAAGGCCCATCTCGAGCAGGTGCTGCGGGACCTGTCGCTGTGGGATAAGAAGGACAACAAGATCGCCCAGCTGTCCGGCGGCATGAAGCGGCGCGTGCTGATCGCCAAGGCGCTGGCCCACGAGCCCGAAATCCTGTTCCTGGATGAGCCGACCGCAGGGGTCGACGTCGAACTGCGCCGGGACATGTGGGAAATGGTGCGACGCTTACGTGAACGCGGCGTCACGATCATCCTGACCACCCACTATATCGAAGAAGCCGAGGAGATGGCCGATCGCATCGGTGTCATAGACAAGGGCCAGATCATCCTGGTCGAGGAAAAACGCGCCTTGATGAAGAAGCTGGGCCAGACCGAGATGAAGATCGAGCTCAAGGCGCCGCTGGACGGCATGCCGCCGGAGCTGAGTGGCTGGCCGGTTGCATTGTCTGAAGACGGCCTGGTGCTCACGCTCACTATGAAGGGCGAGGATAGCGAAGAGGACGCGTCTGCGGCCGACTTTATCAAGACACTCGCCGCCGAAAACATCGACTTCAAGACCATCGATATGCACCGGTCTTCGCTGGAAGACATCTTCGTCAGCCTGGTGGGGAAAACGCAATGAACTGGCATGCCATCCGCGAAATCTATGCCTTCGAGCTCGGCCGATCGATCCGCACCCTGTTCCAGAGCCTGGCTGCACCGGTCATTTCGACCTCCCTATATTTTATCGTCTTCGGCTCGGCCATCGGTGGCCGCATGGCGGAAATCGACGGTGTCTCCTATGGCGCCTTTATCGTGCCGGGCCTGATCATGCTGACGGTGCTGACGGAAAGCACGTCCAATTCGTCCTTCGGTATCTATTTGCCGAGATTCACCGGGACGATCTACGAGGTCCTGTCGGCGCCGATATCCGTCGCGGAAATCCTGATCGGCTATGTCGGGGCGGCGGCGACCAAATCCATTGTGCTCGGTTGCGTCATCATGGCGACGGCGCGGCTGTTCGTGCCCTATGAGATTGTCCACCCGGTCTGGACGGCGCTCTTCCTTATCCTGACGTCGGTAACCTTCTGCCTGTTTGGGTTTATCCTTGGCGTCTGGGCTGACGGTTTCGAAAAGCTGCAGGTTGTGCCTATGCTTATCCTGTCGCCCCTGGCCTTCCTGGGCGGGACCTTCTACTCGATCAAGATGCTGGCGGAACCGTGGGCGACGGTGGCCCTGTTCAACCCGATCGTCTACCTGATCAACGGTTTCCGCTGGGCCTTCTACGGCAAGGCCGACGTGTCGGTCTGGGTAAGTCTCGGCATGACCTTCGTTTTCATGGCGGTTTGCCTGGCGATCATCACCTGGATATTCCGGACGGGGTACCGCTTGAGAACGTGAGTTCGTCTTCCTGCGCGCGCGGGCAGGAAGGGGTTACCCCTCTGCCAGCAGCTTTGCCGCCTGGCTGATATTGTCCTGGAGCGTGCGCAGGCCGGAGGCGTGGTCGCGGATTTCCGTCGCCGCGTGGCGCACGCCCGGTTCGTGCGAACTGCACAACGTACCCGCCCGCTCATAGATGGCGTTGGCCGGGTGCGTCAGGTTGGTGCTGCACAGCCTGAGCAACTCGGCGGACGCGGCGTTCATGCCTTGCAGGTCGTGCAACTGGCGGCGCAGCCTGGCTTCGTCGCGGG
The DNA here is from genome assembly GCA_966212005.1 of uncultured Asticcacaulis sp. Classification (GTDB taxonomy): domain Bacteria; phylum Pseudomonadota; class Alphaproteobacteria; order Caulobacterales; family Caulobacteraceae; genus Asticcacaulis. The sequence goes on along the minus strand of CBIHPL010000001.1, from coordinate 20,031 downwards.
CGTTGCGCAGCACATAGGCCATTTGATGCGACAGGACGCGCCAGTTCAATGGCTTGACCACGAAAGACGTGGCGCCCAGCGCGTAGGCCCGGTCGACCGCCGCCATGTCCTCGCGTCCGGTGGCGACCACGATCGGCAGGTGCTTCAGGATATCGTTCGCCCGGACGCGCTCGATCAGCTCGAAGCCGTCCATGCGTGGCATTTCCAGGTCGATCAGGGCAATGTCGATTCCGCCTTCGTGCAGGCGGCCAAGGGCCACCATGCCGTCTTCGGCGACCTCGACCTCGACGTCGGGCGTGGCCAGGTGAACGGTGGCGAACTCGCGCAGGATCGGATCGTCGTCGGCGACAAGCAGGCGGGCAGGTTCAAAGCGTACAAAACTCATTGCTTGAGTACCGTTCCGTTGGAGGGGCCGACGCCGGCGGGCACGGGAACGCCCGACCCGACGTAGCGGTTGTTGATGACCAGGGTCGGACCGTTTTTGAGGCGAACCGAGCGCGCAACGATAATGCTCCAGTCGGAGTCCTCGGCGACGCTGCCGGTAGATGTCACCTCAAGCGTCGCGTTCGGGATGTAGATCGTGCCCAGAAGCTGACCGGCATTCTCGGAGCCGATGGTAAAGGTCTTCTGGTTTTCGCGCGTCGTGGCGATCAGGAAGCCGGCAAATTGACCGGATTTGCGCGCCGTCAGCCGAATGTCGGCCTTGTCGGCGAAGTTGAAGACGTTCAGCGGCCCGAAGATGAGCGCGACGTCATTACCCGTCAGAACCGAATTCTGCGACATGGTCAGGCCGCCCATGAAGTAGTGATCGCCCGGCTGAAGATGCAGGCGCGCCTTGCCGACGACGAGGACAGGCAGGCAATGGACACCGGCGGGCAGGGTGGTGTCGCTGAGGAGCGGGGTAACGCCGACGGCCACGCCGACGTTCAGGTTGCAAGGGCTTTGCGGATTGAGATTCATTCCCGCGAACGGATCCGGGATGGTCATGGCGCCGGAATTTCCCTTCGGATAGGTCGTGCCCGTGACGGTGCCGGCGGCCTGGATGCGCTCGGCGGTAATCGATCCCTGATCCCTGACGTTGATATCGGTATTGGCGTGGATCAGGCAGCCAGGGGCGCGGATCTGCGAACTGTTGGTCAGTTCGATGCCGGCGCCTGAAGTTTGCAGAACGCACAACGGCGTCTTTTGCAAAGCTTCGGCGGTCGCTGTCGCGGTCAGGGTTTTGTCGCCGATGCCGGTAATCGCCATAAGGGACTTGTGGTCGGCCGTACCCTTGACGGTCACCGTGCCGGCAGCATCATCGACGACGACGCTGAAACGAAAGGCGCTGGGATCGGGCGCGCCGGCGACATTGCGCTGGGCCGTGACCGTTGCGGTCGTCGTGACTTCGCCGACCGTATCGTATGAAGCGATCGCCAGCTTGCCGGCCCCGGCCAGGGCGCCGGTGTCGACGGCTTCCTGCAACAGTGAACGGGCATTGGAAATCGTAAAGAATTCAAGAGCTCCCGCCACGGCCACAATAACCGGTACGGCGGACACAGCGAAGGTCATGGCAACATTGCCGCGCCGGTCCTGACCGTGCGCGGCGACAATGTTCAAAATACGCCTTGCCCATATAAACACCCTGGAAGCATACGGGAAAAGGCTTAAAATGCCGCTTATCGACATCGTTAACGCCGATGGCGGCAATTATGGTTAACGCGATGGTAACGGCCTTTCGCTACCTCTCGGATGGGGCAGGCCGGACGAGCGTATGCAAAGAGTCGAGAAAACAGAACCGGCACGGACAAAGCCTGGCAAGCCGGGACGCAAGGCGTCGATCCGCGCGCGGTTGATGTGGCTGAGCCTGGGCTCGGTCGTGCTGTCGACCCTGCCTGTGGCCGGCCTGTTCGTCTATCATGAAGCTTCGCGGCAGGCCCAGGCACGCTGGACGATCATGAGTTCTGCCGCCGAAGTGCTGGCGTCCAGCGCGGTCGATGCCGTCGAGACCCAGGATCAATCCCACGCCTTTGCCGCCATTCGTGCAGTTTCGCGCACGCCAGGCATCATCTACGGCCGGGTCGAGGACAGCAATCACGCGGTGCTGGCCGAAACCGGCACAGGCGCGCGCCTGCGCAATGACGTCAAACTCAACGCCGACTTTCCGAGCCCCGGTGTCCTGCCGCTGTTGATGACGCGCAGTATCGAGGTCGAGGCGCCTGTCAGGATCGGCAATCGCACCATCGGACGCGTCATCGTGGTGCATACGGCCGAAGGACTGGCCGCATCGCTTTTCCAGGCCCTGGCCGGGATGCTTGGCATTGCCACGGTGACCCTGCTGATGGCGCTCATGGTGACCCGACGCCTGCAAGCCGCCATGACCCGGCCGCTGGCCGATCTGTCGAAGTCCGTGGCTGCGATTGCCGAAGGCGATTTCACCCGCCGTGTCGAGGCGGCCGGTCAAGACGAGCTGGGAGCCCTGGTCGACGGCTACAACGCCATGCTTGACGCCATTCGCCAGCGCGATGAACGCATCGCCGAGCAGATGCGCGGGCTGGAAGCCGAAGTGGCAGCGCGTACCCGGGACTATGTCGCGGCGCGCGATGAGGCCGTGGCCGCCAATGCCGCCAAGTCCGACTTCCTGGCGACCATGAGCCACGAAATCCGCACGCCGATGAACGGCGTCATGGTCATGGCCGAGATGCTGGCGGCCGAGAGCCTGCCGGCCAAGGCGCGCCGCTATGCTTCAACGATCGTGAAATCGGGCAAGGGGCTTTTGGCGGTCATCAACGACATTCTCGACTTTTCCAAGATCGAGGCCGGCAAGCTCGACGTCGAACTTGCCGATGTCGACATCGTCGATGCGGTCGACGAGACCCTGGCCCTGTTCAGCGCCGCGGCGCGCGACAAGGGGCTGGAACTGGTCGCGGAGGTCAGCCCCGAAGCGCCGCGCATTGTTCGGGGCGACGCGGTCCGCCTTGGTCAGGTGGTGTCGAACCTGGTGTCGAACGCGCTGAAATTTACGGAAACGGGCCACGTCCGCGTCCGCATCGAGGCGGATGCAAAGCCCGAATTCCTGCGGGTGGTCGTCGAAGATACGGGCATCGGCATCGCGAAGGACAAGCTGGGCAAGCTGTTCTCGGCCTTTACCCAGGAAGATCAGACGACGACGCGCCGCTTCGGCGGCACAGGCCTGGGACTTTCGATCGCCAAACGCCTGGCCGAGGCCATGGGGGGGCGCATCGCCGCATCCAGCGAGCAGGGGATCGGTACCGAATTCCACGTTCGCCTGCCGGTTGCCGGGGCCGAACTCGCCGCACCACCACAGCTGGGCGCGCCGGTTTCCGTCCAGGTACTGGTGGCCGCTCCGGTTGAACGCGACGCGCTGGCGCTCCGGCTTTCGGCGGCCGGCGCCGATGTTGCCGGGCATGAGCCGCGTCTGGTCATCGCCGACCGTGCGTGCCGCGACCATGTGACCAGTGCGCCCGAGACCCTGGTGCTGCTGGCCGATGCCGGTGACGCCGAGGCTGAAGAATGGGTGCTGAACGGCCGCGCGGCCTGTGTGCTGGCACGGCCGCTGCGCCACCGCGACTTCGATCGGCTGATCGAGGCCCTGCGCGACGGCCGCCCCCTGACGGCGCATGAGCCGGCGCACGACGTGGAGGCGATCGATGTCGTCTATCCGCGCGCCCGCGTCCTGGTCGTCGACGACGGCGAGGTCAACCGCGAAGTCGCCTGTGAAGCCCTGTCGCGCTTCGGCATTACCGCGTCCATTGCCGTCGACGGTCAGGAGGCGCTCGATATGCTTGAGGCCGAGGCGTACGACCTGGTGCTGATGGATGGCTCCATGCCGGTCCTCGACGGGTTCGAAGCGACGCGCCGGTTGCGCGCGCGCGGCCAGGACATGCCGGTCGTCGCGCTGACGGCGCACGTCGTGGGCGCTGCTGCCGAAGCCTGGCGCGAAGCGGGTATGGACGGCGTGCTGCACAAGCCGTTCACCCTGGAAGCGCTGGGCAATGTCCTGCGCGACTGGCTGGCCGACAAGGCGCGCCAGGTCGACGAGATCGCGCGCGCCGAGGCTCCGGCCGCCGCAACGGCCGAAGCCGCGGCGGTGCCGGCTCAGGCCAGCATCGATATGTCGCTGTTCGACGCCGACACGCTGAAGCCAATCGTCGCCGGTCTCAGGAATGGCCGCAGCGACTTCGTTACCCGCGTCGTCGGTCTCTACCGCAGCCACGCCCCGGAAGCTGTCGGGCGGATGGCCGCGGCGTGCCGGAGCGGCGATGTTTCCGAAATGACGGCGGCCTCCCATGCGCTGAAGTCGATGAGCCTGAACCTGGGGGCGAAGGCCGTGGCGGCCGTGGCGGGCGAAGTCGAAAAGGCAGCGCGCGAGGGCGGCCGCGTCGTCCCGGCAGAGGTCATCGAAGGTATCGCCGCCCTGGCGGACCGGACGATTGTCGAACTGGGGCGCATCATCGATACGCCCGCGGTTGTCCAGCCCGAGGCAGGCCAGGCCGATCCCGACGTGGCCTTGATGGCTGAGCTTGAGGCCGACATCGATGCCGGACGCATGGAGATGCTTTACCAGCCGGTCTACGACCGTCATGGACAGAAGATCATTTCCGCCGAGGCGCTGGTGCGCTGGGCGCGTGACGGCAAGCCGGTCGGCCCGGCGGTCTTCATCCCATTGGCCGAACGGACGGGATTGATCGCCAAGATCGGCGCCTTCGCGCGCCGGCGCGTGTTGCAGCAGGCAGCCGCGTGGGGGCTGCCGGTTGCTATCAATGTGTCCCCCATCGAACTCGACCGGCCGGGCTTCCTTGACGGTATACGCGCGCTGCTGCGTGAAACGGGCTACGACGCCAGGTGCCTGATTCTGGAGGTAACCGAGACCGCGTTCCTGGGTGAACCGGCGCGAACGCGGCTTTTGTTCGAGGACCTGCGCAGCTTGGGGATTCGGCTGGCGCTTGACGATTTCGGCGTCGGCTATTCGTCATTGACCGCGCTGCATCGCTTCCCGTTCGACAAGATCAAGATCGACCGGGAGTTCGTTACCGCGCTGGACGGCGAGTCGCGCAGCGCGCTCGAAGCCCTGGCGATCGTCCAGGCGGTGACCGGGATCGGCCGCGCCTTCGGCATGCAGGTCGTGGCGGAAGGCATCGAAACCGTGACACAGCATCAGCACCTGAAAGCCGCGGGTATCCACGGCATGCAGGGTTATCTTTTCAGCAGGCCGGTAACCGCGGCCGAGTTCACGGCGCTGATCGGCGGCGAGCAGAAGGCGGCTGAACGCGGCGCGGCGTGATGCGAACATAATCCTGTGATATCCGCAGCATAAATCGTAAACCACATTGCCTCCTTATCTCCTCAGGCGCGAAATCGTCTGAAAAATTACAACGGAGGCGAGCCATGGATGACGTCATTGTCGTCGGTGCGGGAGTGGCCGGTCTGGCTGCGGCCGTCGATCTCAAGCGCAGCGGGTTGTCATTCCGTATACTCGAAGCCGGTGACGGCGCGGGCGGCAGGGCGCGCACGCGCATAATGCGTTCCGGCGTCGCTGCCGATCTGGGCGCCCACTGGCTCCACGGTGAAAACAATCCCGTTGCCGCCGAGCTGTCGCGTTACGGCATCGCCGCCCGCCCGGACCAGGGCGACCGGATGTGGATCTACGATAATGACGAGATGCGTCAGGAAGAGGCGGGCGTCTGGCTGGAAGACGCAATCCGCGCCGACCTTGCCGAAGCCGTCAGGTCAGGTGCACACGCCGACATCGCCCTGCCCGAACTGGGCATAGACGATGAGGCTCGCGACACCCTGAGCAGGTTCAGCCTGTTGTGGAACGGCGTTCAGCCGCCGGTTTATCCATCGGCGCGGGAATTCCTGACGGACGAGAGCACGCCGGGGGGCGTCCATGTCGAAGGCGGCATGTGCGCCCTGACGTCGGCCATGCTGGCGGAGGCCGGTGCCGATCGCATCCACCTGCGGACCTCCGTCTGCCGTATCACCGAGACGTCCGACGGCGCCAGCATCCAGTCCATGGATGGCTCGGTATGGACGGCGCGACGGGTGATATTTACCGCATCCCTGGGCGTTCTGCAGGGACGGCTGGTGACTTTCGCGCCGGACCTGTCGAGTGGCTTTCACGAGCAACTGGCCGGTCTGGTCATGGGCCATGTCAACAAGATCATTATCGAAGTCGATCCGGACTTCATGGCGGCAAGCGGCGTGCCGGTCGACATGGCGCTCGAGCTGCTCGAAGGTCCCGTTCCGTACTTCTGCCATGTGCATAGCGGCGGCCAGCCTGTCATTCAGATCTACGCCGGCGGGCATGAAGCCGAGGCCATCGAAGCGCTGGCGCCCGATCAGGCCCTGGCCTACGCCAGGGATATACTGGCGCCCGTCGATGCGCTGAAAGGGTTTGACGCTCATGTCGTCTCGCCGCCGATCGTGACCCGCTGGGTGGCCAACCCCTATACGCGCGGAGCCTATTCGTGCTGCCTGCCGGGGGCGCGACGGTCGGGGCCGGTAACAGAAGGGCTGGTGACCTTTTGTGGCGAAGCCTTTGACGACCGTTTTCCGGCTTCGGTGGCCGGTGCATGGCGCTCGGGCAAGGCGGCAGCGGAAATCGTTATCGCGGAACTGGCGAAAGCCCCGGTGGTGGAAACCGTCTAATCCTTCAAATTGTCCAGTATGGCGGCGATGGCGATCTCGGCGATCTCAAGATCTTCTTCGCCCTTAAGCCCGCTGATGGCGACGCTGCCCACGCATTGACCGTCGACCATGACCGGTGCGCCGCCGTCCCAGCCGACGTAGCGCGGCGAGCCGTGATAGCTCATCAGCGCGTTGTCGGCGAAGGTGTCGCGGCCGGCGTCGCCGGATTTTCTGCGGACGCGCGACGTAGTGAAAACCTTGTCGGCGGCAATGACGGCGGATGGCAGGGACGCGCCGTTCATGCGCCACAGCGCGATAAGTTCGCCATGCCGGTCACCGACGGCGACAGATCCCGTTTTGCCGCGGCGGCGCAACTCGGCCACGGCGGTGTCGATGGCGATCCGGGCTTCTTCTTCACCGAGTTCGATATAGGTCTGCATGGCGTGTCTCCCTACGGCTGCCGTAAGGTAGGCTGTCGACTCCGTCAAGACGATAAGGGTCAGGCCTCCAGCGTGACCTCGTGCGCGCGGATCATGCGGATGGCGTCTTCCGGCCCGGCACGGCCGAGGTTCCTGAACGCGCGGCCTTCCATCAGGTTATAAGACAGGAAGAAGTGTTCGATTTCGGCCAGTTTCTGCGGCGACAGGTCCTTGTAATGGCGCAGTTCGGGCGGATTGTGCGGCGTTTCGAGGACGCCCAGCAGCCGGTCATTGCGGAACGTCTTGCCGTCTTCGGTCTGTTCGGCCTGCAGCACGCCGATGATCCGCACCGGCACGACAGCGCCGATATGCAGCGGCTCATCCATGATGACAAGGACGTCGAGTTCATCGCCGTCCTCGCCGCGCGTCTGGGGAACAAAGCCGAAATTGTAAGGGAAATACGCCCCCAGCGGTAAAAGCTTGCTTAGTCGGAACAGTCCGCTGTCGGGCTCATGCTTATATTTGCCGTTGCTGCCCTTAGGCGTGTCGATGACGGCGTTGACCAGGCCGGTCTTGGGATCGATGGCGTCCAGGGCGTGATAAAAGTCCATCGTCAGTGCTTGGTGCGGTAGACGATTCGCGCGGGCCGGTGATAGGTCGCCCGCGTCATGGCGCTGCCGACGGCATATCCGATCAGGAGAGCCAGCGCAAAACTGGCGAGCGGCATGGTCTGGACGTTTTCCTGAAGCCGGTGCGCCGTGTCGACCAACTGATCCTTGACCGAGCCGTAGGGCGGAATCGGCTTGGCGGTGGTGCGCGGTTCCAGATCGATGCGGTGCGGCGTCAATACGTCCATGAGCGGCTCCCTCCTGTCGGTTTTCAAAGGATGACCCTAACCCACGCTGTGTAAGAATGAAGCGGAGCGCTGATGAGTCCCCTGTAAAAAACCCGTAAGGACAATGTGACGAAGCGTCCGCTTGACCCGCATGAGGGAAGCGCTTAGATGATAATCATTCGCAAGACTTGCCGATGGACACGATGTTCCGGCAGTGCGCCAGTCCGGACAGACCGTTTCAAATGACCCTGAGTGAATTGCCCGCCTTTACTGCCGCCACCGTCCTTGAGGTGCGCGACGTCGCAGAAGGTGACGCCATCGGCCGACGCCTGCGCGAACTGGGGTTTGTGCGCGGAGAGCCGGTGAAGGTGGTCGGCAAGGGATTTATGGGCAGCGATCCGCTGTTGATCCAGATCGGCTTTACGCGCTTTGCGCTGCGCCGCGCCGAAGCCGCCAGGGTCCTGGTTCAGGTGGAGCGCGCCTGATGGACAGCCTGACGATTGCCCTTGTCGGCAACCCCAACTGCGGCAAGACCGCGCTGTTCAACCAGCTGACCGGCGCGCGCCAGAAGGTCGCCAATTATGCCGGCGTGACCGTCGAGCGCAAGGAGGGCAGCTTCACAGCGCCGTCGGGCCGCAAGGTCAAGGTGCTTGACCTGCCGGGCACCTACAGCTTCGACGCCATGGGCGCCGACGAGATCATCACGCGCGATGTCTGCCTCGGCAAGCGCGACGAGGAGATGCCGGACCTGATCGTCTGCGTGGCCGACGCCACCAATCTGCGCCTGCATCTGCGTTTCGTGCTGGAAGTCAAGGCGTTGGGGCGGCCCATGGTGGTCGCGCTCAACATGATGGATGCGGCCGCCCAGCGCGGTATCAGGATCGATGTGGATGCCCTGTCGCGCGAACTGGGGCTGACCATCATAGGAACGGTCGCGACCCGGATCAACGGCGCCAGCGACCTGGTTGCCTATCTCGACCGCAATGCCGCCGACCACGTCGCGCCCGAAACGGTGCCGGACGACCTGCATTCCGAAGTCCGGCGCCTGCTGGATATTGCAGTGGTCATGCCGACGCGCACCTCGAAGATCGACGATGCGCTCGACCGCTTTTTCCTCAATCCGATCTTCGGGCTGCCGTTGCTGGTGGTGCTGATGTTCGTCATCTTCCAGGCGGTGTTCGCCTGGGCCGCGCCGCTTCAGGACGGAATCGAAGGCGGTTTCGGCTATCTGGCCGGACTGGCCGGCGCGCACATGCCTGAGGGCCTGCTCAAGAGCTTTGTTGTCGACGCCGTCATCAACGGATTGGGGGCGGTGCTGGTCTTCCTGCCGCAGATCCTCATCTTGTTCTTCTTCATCCTGATCCTCGAAGAATCGGGGTACCTGCCGCGCGCCGCCTTCATGCTCGACAAGCTGATGTCAGGCGCGGGGCTTACGGGCCGGTCATTCATTCCGCTCCTGTCCAGCCACGCCTGCGCCATCCCGGGCATCATGGCGACTCGCAGCATCCCGGATCTGCGTGAGCGCATGACCACCATCATGATCGCGCCGCTGATGACCTGTTCGGCGCGTCTGCCCGTCTATGCCCTGCTTATCCCCGCCTTCATTCCCGAGCGGACGGTCGGCGGCTTCCTGAGCCTGCATGGCCTGATCCTGTTCGCGCTCTATCTCGTGGGAATCCTGAGCGGCCTCATCGTGTCCTGGGTGATGAGCCTGACGCGGCGCAAGGTGGAATATCCCCTGATGATGGAACTGCCATCCTATCGTCTTCCCGGCCTGCGCAACCTGGCTCTGGGCCTCCTGGAACGCGCCCGCATTTTCATTCGCCGCATCACCGGCACCATTTTCGCCGCGAACACCATATTGTGGGTGCTGACGACCTTCCCGGGCAAGCCGCCGGGGGCGACGGGACCGGCGATCGACTACTCGCTGGCCGGCATAGTCGGCCATGCCATGCAGCCGCTGTTCGCTCCTGTCGGCTTCAACTGGCAGATCTGCGTCGCGCTTATCCCCGGCCTGACGGCACGCGAGGTGGCGGTGTCATCGCTGGCCACCGTCTACGCAGTTGGCGCCGCTGACGAAGGAGAGGCGGCCAGTCAGCTGGGCGCGCTCATCAGCAGCCAGTGGCCGGTCGCCACCGGTCTGGCGCTCATGGCGTGGTACGTGTTTGCGCCGCAGTGCATGTCGACCCTGGCCGTCATCCGGCGCGAAACCAATTCATGGAAGATGGTCGGGCTGACGGCGGGCTACCTGTTCGTCCTGGCCTATCTCGCCTCTTTCGTCACCTATCAGGTCGCGAGGCAGATATGGCCTATCTGATCCTGCAATATACGGTGCTGGCGTTGGCCTTTCTGTTCAGCCTGTGGCACGTGCTGAACAAGGTCAGCCCGAGATCCCTTCAGGCCTTGCGTACCCGGCTGACCGGGCGGGCGCCCCCGCAAGCGCCGAAGAGCTGTGGCACCGGCTGCGATACCTGCCGGATGTGCGCGACCATTTCCGCGCTTAACAAGGATGCGGTTAAACGCTGAGGGTATCCCGGACGTCGATCAGTTGCCCGTTGAGCCCGGAGGACTGATTGCTGGCCAGAAAGACGAAGCTCGACGCGACGTCGTCCACGGCCATCATCGCCGGCTGGGCCGAGGAGGGGGCTTCCTGGTTGGCGGCGCTTAAGGGGGGCAGGGGAACCGGCGCCACGGCGTTGACACGGACACCGTGCTTGACCGCGACCTGCGCCAGCGACCGGGTAAAGGCCGGCACCGTATCGTCAAACGCGGTGTTGATGATCGCTCCGCCGGCGTCCATTGTCCGCAAGGCATTGCGCGTCAGGTAGAGGGTTGCGAACGCCAGAGGCGGAACCCCGCCGACCATCATGGCATCGCGACCGGGCGGGTTGTTGACCAGGATGTCAAGGCCGTCGAAGGCCGTCAAAGCCTCATCCAGCGCACGATCGCAGATGTCCAGCTCGCGCATGTCGCCGTTGATGGTCAGGCAAATACGGCCCAGGCTCTGGATCGAGGCCCGCAGGGGGTCCGGAACCGGGCTTGCTGACAAAAGGGCGACGTGCGCCCCTTCTCGTGCAAACCGGCGTGCGATGGCCTGTCCGAGCGGGCTTTCCACGCCGGTGATCAAGGCGCGTTTGCCCGCAAGGCGTTGGGTAACAGAAGGTTGTTCCAGGTCCGCAACGGCGGGCCTGACCTGCTTGGCCAGATTGTTCACGAGACACTCTCCACGGGGGCCGTCTTCCTGCGGCTTTTTCATCGCCAGTTAACCTCAAAGGGTGATAAAAATGCGATGTGGATTCTGGCGATTCAGGACCACGACATTGTGAAAAGAGATTGATCTGCTTCGTTTTTATCTTTGTTACGCAAGGTGTTTACCCCACCTGCGATAACGGGCGGACCGGGTCTTGATGTAGTGGGTGCGCGAGGCGCACCTTTGTTCGCGTTGCTTACGATATTCTTATGAGAAAAATGGCGCTTCTTATTGGATGCTTGCGGGCTCGGCCTTAGCTTGGACCTTTGGGGCTGCGCCGGACATTGGGGACCGGCGTCCCATGGGAACAGACATGCAGTCACCTTCGTTTCTGGCGGGTTTCGGGCGCCAGGCCAAAGCCGACATCGTCACGTCGCTGAGCCTCGCTGTGGTGGCCGCGTTCTTCGTGGCAAGCGGCATCATCTCGTACATGAACATCGAGAGTGTGCGTCGAAACAACCGGGAGGTCATGAGCACGCACAGTGTGCTCCTGGGAACGGAGGAGGTTTTTTCACTTCTGAAGGACGCGGAAACCGGCCAGCGCGGGTACATTCTCACCGGGCGGGACTCTTATCTGCAGCCTTATAATGCCGCGCGTGTCGAACTCGAGAATGAACTGAAAGTGCTCGAGGGGCTGACGCAGGATGATCCCATCCAGAAGGGTCGGCTGGCCGGCATCCGTCTGCGGGTGACGTCCAAGCTGGCGGAACTGGCTCAAACGATCGAAGTCCGCCGGACCCAGGGGTTCGAAGCCGCGCAGGCCCTGGTCCTGACCGACCGCGGCAAGGCCGACATGGATGCCGTGCGGGCAGCGGTCAGCGCCATGCAGGCCGAGGAAAGTCAGAACCGCGCCCGGAAGATCGCCGAGATGAACGCGGCCTATACGACCGCAGCGGCTTCGATCGGGATCGCCGCCGTTCTGGGGGTTATCCTGACCGGTATTATCGCGGCATTGATTGGCCGCGCCAGTGCGTCGCGTCGTCGCGAAGAGTGGTTGCAGGCCGGCCAGGTCGGGCTTTCGAACGCGATGCTGGGCGAGCAGAACATGGAGCAACTGGGTCACAACATCCTGACTCATCTGACAGGCTATACGGGCAGCGACGTCGCGGCCTTCTACGTCAAGGAAGGGGGCATATTCCGCCGCGCCGCCACCTATGGCGTTCCTTCAGACAACGACGTCCCCGACAGCTTCCGCAACGGCGAAGGGCTGCTGGGTGAAGCCGCCGCGGCGTCGCGGCCGATCGTTCTCAAGGATCTGCCGGACGCCCATATCAAGGCCGGCTCGGCGCTTGGCCAGTGGCGGCCACGCCAGGTCGTAATCATGCCGGCCGTGTCCGAAGGCAGTGTCGATGCCGTCGTCGAACTTGGCTTCCTCAAGGTGTTGCCCGACGCCACCCTGCCCCTTCTGGAGCGGGCATCCGAATTCATCAGCATCGCCGTGCGTTCGGCGCGTTACCGTCAGCATCTGCAAAGCCTTCTCGAAGAAACCCAGCGCCAGTCCGAGGAACTGCAAAGCCAGTCCGAGGAGCTGCGCGTCAACAACGAGGAGTTGGAAGAACAAAGCCGTGCGCTGAAGGAATCCCATATCCGCCTGGAACAGCAGCAGGCCGAGCTTGAGCAGACCAACAACCAGCTTGAGGAACAGGCGCAGGCCCTGGAAGTCCAGAAGGACGAGATCAGCCGTGCCCGCGATACGGTCGAGGCCAAGGCGCGCGAACTGGAACAGGCCAGCCGCTACAAGTCCGACTTCCTGGCCAACATGTCGCACGAACTCAGGACGCCGCTCAATTCCTCCCTGATCCTGGCCAAGCTCTTGTCGGACAATGTCGACGGCAACCTGACGGAAGAGCAGGTCAAGTTCGCCAGGACCATCCAGTCGTCGGGCAATGACCTTCTGGCGCTGATCAACGACATCCTGGACCTGTCGAAGATCGAAGCCGGGCAGATGGACATCCGGCCGGAGCCGATGTCTCTCCAGCGCCTGGCCAGCGATCTTCGCAGGACCTTCGAACCCGTCGCAGGGCAGAAGGGGCTGGAGTTCCGCACGGTTATCGCCGATGGCTTGCCGGAAGTCGTCGACACGGACCGGCAGCGCCTTGAACAGGTGCTGAAGAATCTGCTCTCCAACGCCTTCAAGTTTACCGAAGACGGGTCGGTCGAGCTCAATATCAGCCGAACGTCCGACGGCCGCGTGCGATTTGCGGTGATCGACACAGGCATCGGCATTTCTCCGGAACAGCAGCAGGCTGTCTTCGACGCGTTCCGCCAGGCGGACTCGACCATTAGCCGCAAGTACGGCGGCACGGGGCTGGGCCTGTCCATTTCGCGCGAGCTATCCCGCCTGCTGGGAGGCGTCCTGTCGCTTGAAAGCGTACCGGGCGAGGGCTCGGTTTTCGCCATTACCCTGCCCTTTGTCTATAACCCCGCCGTAATTGCGCCGGCGATGCGTGGGCAGCCCGCGCCCGTCGTCCAGGACATGGAACCGCGAGCCGCCCGCAAGGCGCCGGCGAAGAAACCTGAAACGCCCGACGCGCCACCCGTGCCGTCACGGCGCCTGCCCGATGATCGCGACAAGCTGGAAGGCAATTCCCGCACAATACTGGTCGTTGAGGACGATGAAGCCTTCGCGCACATTCTTTACGATCTGGCCCACGAACTCGATTTCAAGTGCCTGCTGTCGTCGACCGCCGAAGACGCGCTGGTCACGGCCAGGCAATATACGCCGTCGGCCATCGTGCTCGACGTCGGACTGCCGGACCATTCCGGCCTTTCGGTGCTGGACCGCCTAAAGCACGACGCGCGCACGCGCCATATCCCTGTCCACGTCGTCTCCGCCAGCGATTACATGCATGCGGCCCTGTCGCTTGGCGCCATCGGATACATGCTGAAACCGGTCAAGCGCGCGGACCTGATCGAGGCGTTCAAGAATTTCGAAACACGTCTGGAAGCCAAGATGCGCCGGGTGCTGATCGTCGAGGATGACGATACCCAGCGCGACGCCGTCTGCCGCCTCCTGGGGTCGCAGGACGTCGAATGCCACGCCGTCGGCACAGCGGCCGAATGCCTGGAGGAGCTTAAATCGCAGACCTATGACTGCATGGTGCTCGACCTGTCGCTGCCGGACGCGTCAGGATATTCGCTCCTTGAGACACTCAGTCAGGAAGAGGCCTATTCCTTTCCACCGGTCATCGTCTATACCGGCCACGATCTGTCGGCGGACGAGGAAGAGCGCCTGCGCCGCTATTCGCGCTCGATCATCATCAAGGGCGCGAAGTCGCCGGAGCGGCTGCTCGACGAGGTCAGCCTGTTCCTGCACCAGGTCGTCTCGGAACTGTCGCCGGAACAGCAGACCCTGCTGCGCAAGGCGCGCAACCGCGACAGCATTCTGGAAGGGCGTCGTATCCTGGTGGTCGAGGACGATGTGCGAAACGTCTATGCCGTCACCAACATCTTCGAGCCCCTGGGAGCGCAGATCCAGATTGCCCGCAACGGCAAGGAAGCCCTGAAAGTGCTGGACGCTGCGCTGGCCGCCGGCAATGAAGGCCCCAACGGAGTCGATCTCGTCCTCATGGACGTCATGATGCCCGAAATGGACGGCCTGACCGCCACGCGCGAAATCCGCACACGCGCCGAATGGAAGAAGCTGCCCGTCATCATGCTGACGGCCAAGGCGATGAAGGACGACCAGGAAAAATGTCTCGACGCCGGGGCCAACGACTACATGGCAAAGCCACTGGACGTCGAAAAGCTGGTGTCGCTGGTGCGGGTATGGATGCCCCGGTGATGTCCAAGGTGATGACATGAACGCGCCTGCCCATGTATCGGCCGCCAAGACGGAGGACATCGAAATCCGTCTTCTGCTCGAAGCCATCTACCAGAAGTATCATTACGACTTCCGGGGATATGCCATGGCCTCGGTCAAACGTCGTCTGAGCCAGGCGCGTGAGCATTTCAATTGCCGTTCATTTTCCGTCTTGCAGGACCAGGTGCTGCACGACGCCTCCATGTTGCCGTCCCTGCTCGGCTATCTGACGGTTCAGGTATCGGAGATGTTCCGCGATCCGCTCTATTTCCGGGCCATTCGCGAAAAGGTCGTGCCGCACCTGCGCACCTACCCGTCGCTGAAGGTGTGGATCGCCGGCTGCTCGACAGGGGAGGAGCTTTATTCCTTCGCCATCCTGTTCCGTGAGGAAGGTCTGCTGGAACGGACGATGTTCTACGCCACCGACATTAATCCGGACGCGCTCAAGCGCGCCGAATTGGGCGTTTACGACCTTGACCGCGTCAAGCTGTTCACGGAAAACCATCGCCTGTCGGGGGGAAAGTCGTCGCTTTCGGACTATTATACCGCGGCCTATGGCGCGGCGTCATTCGACAAGTCCCTGCGCAAGAACGCCGTCTTTTCGGACCACAGCCTGGCGACCGACGCGGTGTTCGCCGAAACGCAACTGGTGTCGTGCCGCAATGTTCTGATCTATTTCAACAAGGATCTTCAGGACCGGGCGATCGGCCTGTTCTCGCAGTCCCTGGCGCGTAAGGGCTTCCTGGGGCTGGGCGCCAAGGAAACGCTGCGGTTTTCCGCCCACGCCGACAGCTTTACCGAATTCGCGCGCGATGAACGCATCTATCAGAAGCGGGACCGGTCATGAAGGCGCCCGTACCCTCCAAGACGACGAAAGGTCAGACGCGGATCGTGCCTGCCGCGCCGGTCGAGGCGGTGGTTATCGGCGTGTCGGCTGGAGGGCTCAAGGCGCTGTCGGCGATCCTTCCTGGTCTGCCGCGCGACTATCCCCTGCCGATCATGATCTGCATCCACCTGCCGCCGGGCAAGAAGAGCATCGTCGCCGAACTGTTCGATGAAAAATGCGCCCTCGACGTCCGTGAGGCCGAGGACAAGGAGCCGATTCAGCCCGGCACGGTCTATTTCGCGCCGCCCGATTACCATCTGATGGTCGAGCCGGACCGCCGCCTGTCGTTATCCAGTGAGGAGCCTGTTCTGTTTTCACGCCCTAGTATCAATGTTCTTTTCGAAACGGCGGCGGACGCCTACGGACCGGGCCTGCTCGGAGTCGTACTGACCGGCGCCAACAAAGACGGCGCGCAAGGGTTAAGCACCATCATGCTGGCCGGTGGGACCGCCATTATCGAGGATCCGGCCGACGCCTACCAGGCGGCCATGCCCCAGGCGGCGATCGACGCCTGTCCCGGCGCCCGGGTCATGGGCCTGGACGAGATGGCCATCTATCTGCGCACGATCGGCCAGGCGGCGGAGGCCAGTACGTGACGGCCGACGAAACAGTCAAATTCTTGCTGGTCGACGACCTGCCCGAAAACCTTCTGTCGCTCGAGGCCGTTCTGCGCCGCGAAGGCCTTGAGATGCTGAAGGCGCGCTCCGGCGTCGAGGCTCTGGAACTGCTGCTCCGGCACGATGTCGCCCTGGCGCTGCTCGACGTCATGATGCCTGAGATGGACGGATTTGAACTGGCCGAAACCATGCGCGGCAACGAGCGTACCCGCCGTATTCCCATCATCTTCCTGACGGCTGGCTCTGCCGACCGCATCAGGCGTTTCCGCGGTTATGAAGCCGGCGCCGTCGACTATCTGGAAAAGCCGCTGGAGCCCGACATCCTGCGCTCCAAGTGCGACGTTTTCTTCGAGCTTCATCGCCAACGCCAGCAAATCGCCCGTCAACGCGATACCCTGGCGGCATCGGCCGAGGAGAACCGCCGCCTGCTGAAGGAAAGCCAGAAATATGCCAAGGCCTTGCAGGAGGCCGATCAGCGCAAGGACGAATTCCTGGCGACCCTGGCGCATGAGCTTCGCAATCCGCTGGCGCCGATCAGCAACTCGGTGACCATACTGGCGTCCGGCCGCTCGCCCAAACACGTCCGGGAACAGGCGCTCGGCATGATGGAACGTCAGGTCAAGCAGATGGTCCGGCTGGTCGACGACCTGATGGACGTGGCGCGCATCACGCGCGGTAAGATCGTGCTGAAGCCCGAACGGCTGGATGTACGCGACGTACTGAATGCCGCCGTAGAAATCTCGCAGCCGCTGATAGACCAGTTCGAGCACACCCTGAAACTCGACCTGCCCGATAAAGCGGTTTGGCTGGAGGCGGACATGACGCGTCTGGCGCAGGTGTTTTCAAACCTGCTCAACAACGCCGCCAAGTACAGCGAGCCCGGCCGCGAGATCCGGTTGAGCGCCGAAGCGGCGGACGGGTTCGTCACAGTGCGCGTCAAGGATCAGGGGCTGGGGATGACGCATGAAACCCTTGCGCGCATCTTCGACATGTTTGCCCAGGCCGACGGTTCGCTGGAGCGTGCGCATGGGGGGCTGGGCGTCGGTCTCACCCTGGTAAAGGCCCTGGTGGAAATGCACGGCGGAAGCATATCGGCGTTTAGCCCCGGCCTGAATGCCGGCAGCGAGTTCGCTGTCCGGCTGCCGCTCGCGGAAGGAAATGAGGCCATGTCCAGCGCAGAAACCTTACCCCAGCCACAGGAAGCGCCCTCAGGCAGCGGTTTGCGCATCCTTATCATCGAGGACAACGAGGCCCTGGCCCAGACGACCGGATGGATGATCGAGATGATCGGTCACGACTACAAGCTGACCCACAACGGTCCGGACGCCATTGCATTGTCGAAGACCTATCGGCCGAACGTGGTCATGATGGATATCGGCTTGCCGGGTATGAACGGCTACGATCTGTGTGCCCTGATGAAGCAGGAGCCACACCTCAAGGACACGGTTTTCATCGCGCAAACCGGATGGGGCCAGGACGAGCATCGCCAGCGCGCCAAGGACGCCGGCTTCGACCATCACCTGGTCAAGCCGGTCTATCTGGAACTTTTGCAGGAGACTCTCGGCAAGATCCAGAAGGACATCGAAGCGATCAAAGCGTAAGTGGGCTATTTCAGCCGCGCGATGAGCGCCATGGCGGCGGCCGGGTTCTTCACCTTGTCGCCGCTTATGACGTAGACATAGACGTCTTTGGGGCCGGCCTTGTGGCCGCCGCGCGTGACGGCTTCCATGTCTTCCGGGACGTGGCCTGCCGCCAGCTTCTTGATCCGCGCCGCCCATTCATCCAAAGCCTTTTCCGAATAGCCGAGATCGTGCGCCTCGCTCGAGCCCTGCAGGCGCAGATAGGCGGCATCGGACGTCAGGTCGGCGATTTGCGGGAACTCGCAGTCGGCGGCGGTGATGACTGTTACATTATAGTGGCGGCACATGTCGATGAAGGCCGGATCGCGGAAGCTGTCGTGACGGACCTCGATGGCATGTTTCAGCTGTACGCCATCGGCCTCGGCCGGCAGCAGCTTCAGGAAGTTTTCGAAATCCCCGGCCTCGAACGTCTTGGTCGCCATGAACTGCCAGTTGATGGGGCCCAGCTTCGACTTCAGCTCGGAAATGCCGCTGGCGCAGAAGCGCTCGACCGACTCCTTCGACTGAGACAGGTCCTTGCGGTTGGTGGCGTAGCGCGTGCCCTTGACCGAGAAAACGAAACCGTCGGGTGTTTCGTCGTGCCATTTGCGGAAGGACTCCGGCTTCTGCGCACCGTAATAGGTGCCGTTGATCTCGATCGAGGTCACCTTTGAGGCGGCATATTCCAGCTCTTTCTTTTGCGACAGCTTGTCCGGATAGAAGGGACCGCGCCACGGCTCATAGGTCCAGCCGCCGATACCCACATAAATCTTGCTCATGTCGCGTCTCCGTTTGCCTCGTTTTACCGAGGCAAGCTTTACGCGACAAGCTGTCAGTTTCCGGCAGCGATCTGATCGAGCGTTCTGGCGGGCGTGATGGCCTGTGGATCGAGGAAGCAGTGCAGGATGGCCGGCTTGCCCGAGGCGCGGGCGCGCGCAAAAGCCGGCATGAATTCGGCCGTGGTGCGTACCGTTTCGCCGTGGCCGCCAAAGGCTTCGGCATAGGCCTTGAAGTCGGGGTTCTTCAGATCGGTGCCGATGACGCGGTGCGGATAGTCGCGTTCCTGGTGCATGCGGATCGTGCCATACATGCCGTTGTCGATGACGAGGACGATGACCGGGATGTCGTACTGGACGGCGGTGGCGAATTCATTGCCGTGCATCAGGAAGCAGCCGTCGCCGGCAAAGACGACGACCGTCTGGTCGGGGCGGGCGCGCTTGGCCATGACGCCGGCGGGCAAGCTGTACCCTACGCTGCCGCAGGTTGGCGCCAGTTGCGTGCGCGGCTTGGAATGGCGCCAGTGGCGGTGCAGCCAGATGGCATAGTTGCCGGCGCCATTGCAGACGATGGTGTCGTCGGGCAGGGCAGCGTGCAGGGCCTTGACGGCTTCGCCATACTGGAAGTCGCCAGGGATGCGCGCGGGCTGACCGGTCCAGGTCAGGTAGTCCATGTGAGCGTTTTCGGTCTCGGTCGCCCAGGCCAGGTCGAGCGGCGCCTTCAAGTGGGACAGCGACTTGGCGAATTCGTCCGGGGCGCAGACGATCCCGAGCGCCGCCTGATAGACGCGGCCGATCTCATTGGCGTCCGGAAAGATGTGGACGAGGGGCTGCTTCGGCTGCGGGATATCGATCAGCGTATAGGAGGCCGACGGCACCTCGGCCATACGCGCACCCAGCAGGATCAGCAGGTCGGCATCCTTGACGCGCTGCGACAGTTTCGGGTTCTGTCCGAAGCCGAGGTCACCGGCATAGGACGCGTGCAGCGCCGGAAAGAGGGCGGTGCGGCGGAATTCGGTCGCCACCGGAATTTTGAAACGCGCTGCGAAGTCGGCGATGGCGGCGCAACCTTCGTCGCTCCAGCACGAACCGCCGAGAATGAGCAACGGGCGTTTGGCGGCGTGTAGTAACGTCTCGAACTGCTGGAGCTGGGTGATAGATAACTCTGGTTTTACGGGCGTGATAACGGCGCTATCG